>NZ_JAKJSJ010000045.1:0-56136 GCF_050336715.1 Photobacterium makurazakiensis | reverse complement strand
GTACTAGGATGGTATATCGAACATGGACTGTGAAGGGATAGCCTAGGATAGGCAAAACAGTAAGCAGGATGTTTACTGGTCAGGATGACAAAAGGACCACTTCAGGACGAAGTTAGGGACACCTCCAGGACGGATGATGAGAATCAGGACAGGATGTGCTGATGGGTCAGGAAGGCCAAAGGACAACTTCAGGATGAAGTCAAAAGGACAATGCTGACGGATTACAGCAGTCAACGGAATGATGCAGGGAGCACCATAGTAGCGGGATTGCTGCAAGTAAGACCTAAGGGCGCAACGCAAGTTGCGCCCGCTCTTTTTTCGGCCTCGCTTGTTTCTGCTCCAACTATCCAATTCATACCCCTTATTCCAAACACGCTATTCCAGAACCACTCAAACTTACACACCAGTTATACCTTGTTGTATTTGAATTTACCTTTCTCTCTATCTCTAACTCTATCTCTAACTCTATCTCTATCTCTATCTCTATCTCTATCTTTCTTACGCTTATCTGGCTGCTAGCTTGCCGAATGGTTTTCAGTCTTAATCGCACTAGCTTGTGAGAGATCTCTTACAACAGCGTGGGATAAATCGGGTTCTACGATCAGATATAATCATTCACTAAAGTATAACTTATTGATTTTATGGTGATTGATGTATTCGTGGTTGAATAACTATTTTATTGCAGTGGATTAAAGTTGTTTTGAGGGGTTCATTCTTTTAGTCAAAAGCGTAATCTTATTGGTGTCGGAAGGAACTGACGGAACGGAACAGGAAAAAGCCACGGAGTGGTAGTCTTAGGATGAGACCGGTGTACTAGGATGGTATATCGAACATGGACTGTGAAGGGATGGCCTAGGATAGGCAAAACAGTAAGCAGGATATTTACTGGTCAGGATGACAAAAGGACCACTTCAGGACGAAGTTAGGGACACCTCCAGGATTGGATGATGAGAATCAGGACAGGATGTGCTGATGGGTCAGGAAGGCCGAAGGACAACTTCTGGACGAAGAATTAAAGGAATTTGCTGACGGATTACAGCAGTTCAATGGATTGATGCAGGGAGCACCGTAGTAGCGGGATTGCTGCAAGTAAGACCTAAGGGCGCAACGAAAGTTGCGCCCGTTCTTTTATGGGCGCAATTTGTGATGAGAGCAACTTGGGCTTGGCCGTTAATCAGGCATCCGGTGAGGCGGTACATTAAATGCGACGGGTCTAAACCCCTTCATAACGACATGCCCTTGATAAGCATCTTGCCCATCTGCTGAAAACTCGAACCAATACAGCGTGTGCCAGCACCAGTTTCCATCCTTATCACGCAGTTTGTGTGAGCCTCGGGCTGTATTCAAAAGCTGTAAACCAAGTCGTTCACACCGCAAGTTTATAAACTGCTGTGCCAGCTCGGTTTGTCGGCGTTGTTGCCAAAATAAATAACCGAGCAGCGTTAGCCCTAAAATCCCCAGTAAATTATCCATAATATATACCGTAATCCTTTATGGTTGCTGGCTTCGAGTCTGCTGTTGTAATTTAGCAATGGCTTCAACAAGTGCTGGATTTGCTTGGCTGTGCAGTACTTGCAGCATGATCCCCCTTAGAATAGGTAGCATCACCAAATCAGCAAAGAGTTGGTTAAATAGGGTTTGATCGCCTGTTTCAGCTAAGCGTAACAGGAATAGGCTGGCTGTTTCGGTCGTTGCTAAGCCATTCCAACAACGGCCTGCAATGGCCACCATCACCTCTGGATGGCACAGCTCAGGTCGAGCTAATACGCGCTCTAGCGTTTGGCCAAGCAATGCATTGTTTGCACCTGAAAGCGAACGTAGTAGTGCGCTGACGAGGAAGAGATCGACCTCTTCAGCGGCTATTTCATCGTTAATACGTTCGGCAATACGAGATGACAAACTATCGGATAGCTCGCAATGCTCTAAGCAACCGAGTAGGGCATATAATGGTGTTAACGGAAGATGGTTGAGTGATTTTCGAAGTAGTGTCGTATTGTTCGCTTGCTTCATTCGTGCACAAACATCGGCCAAACCTTGAAGACCAATGCCTTGCCATTTATCCCAGCCAAGCTCACCGCTTAAAAAGTGCTGCGCATGCTCATAATAATGGCTGGCAGGTAGTGACAATTCTTGGCGGATCTGGGCGTGGAAAATTGCCATTTTGTCATCGTTGGGTTTAAAGGTGTATGGGTTTGCTGCGAGTTTTTCCTGTTCTTCTTCGGTTGGCACGGTGTTAAGTGTTGCGCCCATCGCCTCAATAACATACTTGATGAAGTCACCAACAGCAGCCTGCTTTAGAAGGCCACGCTCGTCGAGCGGCAAGCGTAAGAACCAAATCCATGGCGGGGTATTTTTCTGCCAAAACGAGATGGAGATATTAGCATGTTGCTGCAATGGCCATGGATAGGGCTGGCGGTTGTCTTCAACAGCCTTGAATTGTTCAACGTCGATCTCAGCTACGCGGCGACCAAGGTCAAAAATCTTATAATGACAGCCAGCATTGTCTAATAGTTGGGTGAGGGTATGAAAATTATCCATGGACATCTTTGATTACTCCTAAATGGTTCTTTGATTATATGGACTCTGGGTGCGAGATGGTATCCTTGCGCGCCTGAATTCATCGAGCTGGGAGTAAAAAGGTGAATAAGTACCTTTATTGCCAACAACTGTTGGTGAAACTGCAACAGACTATGCAACAACAGCAGCTATGGGAAACAACGGAACCAAGTGCGCAGGCGTTAGCCAGTGTTGAGCCATTTGCGATTGATACCTTATCTTGTGCCCAGTGGTTACAATGGATTTTTATTCCTAAAATGAATCAACTTGTTCAGCTGGGGTTGCCGTTGCCAACTCAATTTGAGATCGCTCCGTACGTGGAAGAAGCGATGAAAGAAATTGTAGGGGGCGATGCCGTTATAACGGTGTGTCATGAATTCGATAATTTAATGAAAGCGAAGTGAGCGCAATGGAACTCGAAATTTTATTCCAAGACGAATATTTAGTGGCGGTGAATAAGCCCGCGGGTATGTTAGTGCACCGTTCTTGGCTTGATAGCCATGAAACACTATTTGTGATGCAAACCCTGCGTGATCAGATTGGTCAGCATGTTTTCCCTTTGCATCGCCTTGACCGTCCTACTTCAGGTGTGCTGATTTTTGGCTTATCCAGCGAAATTGCGGCACAGATGATGCCACTGTTTGCTGGTCGTGATATTCATAAAACATACCATGCGGTCGTGCGTGGTTGGATTAAAGAAGCGGCGGTATTGGATTATCCGTTGAAGAAAGAGTTAGATAAAATCGCTGATAAAAATGCGAGTGAAGAGCAAGAAGCGCAAGAGGCGGTTACTGCTTATCAGCCGTTGGCGACGGTAGAAACCAACATTCCGGTTGGGCGCTATAGCACCAGTCGTTATTGCTTGGTTGAAATGAAGCCAGAAACAGGCCGCAAGCACCAGCTACGCCGCCATATGCATCATTTAAGTCATCACATTATTGGTGATGTTAACCATGGTGACGGTCGTCATAATCGTATGTTCCGTGAAAATTATGATTGCCACCGTTTGATGTTACATGCATCGCGTTTGCAGTTTGAGCACCCAATTACTGGGGAAGCTTTAGATATTCGAGCAACGGTGGATGAGCCTTGGCTACGGGTGATGGATGCTTTTGAGTGGGATAATGCATTAATGAGCCCTGATAAAAAACAATAAATTTGCATCAAACCGTATCAACAGCCACAGTTATTATTAGTTGGTTAACTAAATTGCTTAATCGCACAAAGGATGGTGTTGCATTATGGCTAAAATAGGTGTGTTTGTTGGTTCGGTATTTGGTGGTGCTGAAGAAGTTGCCGAGGACGTTACGCGGTATTTAACTGAGGTTGGGCATCAAACGCAGCTATTTATTGAGCCAACGTTAGAAGAATTTCTGGCTTATCAGCGCGATCTCATTTTAGTGATCACCTCGACCACCGGGCAAGGAGAGATCCCCGATACTCTGCTTCCGCTTTATCAGGCACTCAATGATACTTTTCCGCTAATGCCACAATTACGCTACGGGGTCATTGCCTTGGGTGACTCCAGTTATGGCGAAGATCGGTTTTGTGGTGGCGGACGGCAATTTGATGAATTATTGCAACAATTACAGGCTAAGCCATTAGCAGAGCGTTTAGATGTGGATGCCTGTGTTCATTTTGATGCGCTGGAAGTCGCAATGCCTTGGGTAGTCGGTTGGACTAAGTTGGCGGATGCGGCATAACAGTGACAGAGGAGCCCTGTGCAGGGCTCTTATCTAATTTTGTTTCGATCACTTTAATTTTTCCAGATCAGCTTCGATCTCGGCGATCTTATGGGTTACGACTTGTTCTAAATGACGTAAATCCCCTAATATTTTCTTCTTAATATCAACATCACTGTGTTTACGGTTAGTGACTTGGTCGAGCTCATCAATGATAAACGTTAAGCTACGGTTGATTTCAGTTACTTCCTTGTATTCACGGCTGCTGCTGTTTACCACGACAGTCTTTCGCTGGCGGGGAAATTTAAACTTCACGCTTTTGGCGAATAGCTCCCCTTTTTGCTTAGTAAAATAGATTTTTAGAATGTCATTTGTCGCTTCTTGGCGAAGGCTGTAACGTTCAATACTTTCAGGCTTTTCAATGCCGATACTGGTGAGGTTTGGGTACATACAGGCCTCATAAGGTTATTGGTTTCACTATATTGGAGAAGCAGAAGTGTTTAGCCTCTGCTTAACGTTTTATTATTTTTTCTCTAGCTGAGTAAACAAAGCCTCTTTTAACTGTGCTTGCTGTTCTTCGGTAAGTTGTGTGCCTTCTTGGTTGGTGACAATGAAGAAATCTTCTGCGCGTTCACCAATAGTGGTAATTTTAGCAGCCTGTAGGCTGATATTTTGGCGTGCAAAGACAGCGCTAATCCGAGCCAATAGGCCTGGCATATCCAGTGCAACAAGTTCAATCATGGTTTTCTTACCAGACTTGGTTGGTAAGAAGTGCACCTGAGTTTTTACATTAAAATGCTGTAGTTTGTGTGGTGATCTTTTTTTCTTGCGGTCTGACTTCCAGTGAGTCAGGGCGCTGACTAATGCGCGGCGTACGGTATTATGCCGATTTTCATTGAGTGCTTTACCGCTAGGATCAAGCACCATGAAGGTATCAAGAGCGTAACCGTCTTTGCTTGTCATAACCTGGGCATCATGCACGCTTAAGTTCTTCTTATCGAGCTCTGAAACCACAAGTGCGAATAGCTTGGTCTTATCCTTACAATACACAAATACTTCAGTACCGCCGCGTGTTGGTTTCTTGCTGAGCAAGATCAGCGGCTTGTCATGATCTTCATGATTAAGGATAGCCTCTGCATGCCAAGCAATTTGCTTGTGGGTATGGCGCAAGAAGTAATCGGCTTTGAAGCGCTGCCACAGTACTTCAATGTCACGCGGGGCAAAGTTTTGACTGCGTAATAGCGCTGAAGCCATTTGTTGATTATGGCGGATACGCTCACGTACATCTGGTGGGTTCTCCAGCCCTCGTCGTAACGCTTTTTGGGTGGAGTAATAGAGCTCGGCCAGTAGGGTACGTTTCCAACTGTTCCATAGCTCTTGGTTCGTGGCACAAATATCGGCAACGGTAAGGCAGATAAGGTGATCAAGGCGCTCTTCATCACGAACGGTTTTGGCAAATTCCGTGACGACTTCAGGGTCATATATATCACGACGCTGAGCGGTTACCGACATCAGCAAATGCTGATTTACTAACCATTTCACTAAATTGGCTTCTGGTTTGGATAGTCCATGCTGGATACAGAAGTCGTAGGCATCGACACCGCCTAATTCGGAGTGATCGCCACCACGGCCCTTAGCGATATCATGGAACATCGCCGCAAGGATCAAGATTTCTTTTTTGGCTATTCGCGGATAGGCCTCGCAACAAATCGGGTGCCGCTCGCGATTTTCTGGATCATTAAATTTATTGAGATTCTTTAAGACCCTGACGGAATGCTCATCAACGGTATATACATGGAAAAGGTCGAATTGCATTTGCCCTACTATCTGACTCCACTGGGGGAGGTAGGCGGAAAGTACCCCGTGGCGATGCATAAGGCGAAAGGCTTTCTGCAAGCAGTTCGTCTGGCGAACCAGTTCCATGAACTTATCCCGCGCTTCTGGAATATCGATAAGAAACCGGTTAAGCCGTCGGCGAGCTGTACGCAGTTGGCGTAATGTTGGTGCGGCAATACCTTCGATATCTGAGTTGCGGGCGATGTGCAGGAACATGTCCAAAATTGTTTCAGGGCGTGCTTGAAACAGAGCAGGCTTGGTGGCTTCAATTAAATGGCCTCTAAGCTGAAAATCCTCATCAAGCAGGGTCGGGGCTACCACTGTATCTTGGGGCAGTATTGCTTGGTCGAAAAGCTGCAGTAGCATTTTGTTCAATTCGGCGACCCGGCGCAAAGTTCGGTAGAAATCTTTCATCATCATTTCTACCGCTCGATTTCCTTCTCCGGTATAACCGAGCAGCTCTGCGACAGAAGCTTGATGGCCAAAGGTAAGGCGGTTGTCGTAGCGGCGTAATTCACAATGCAAGGCAAAGCGGATCCGCCATAATGAATCTTGGCACTCCACGAGCTCACGGTATTCGGCATCGGTTAGGAAGCCAAATCGACTCATTTCGAGCAGGCTGGTGGCACCAAAGTGGCGGCGGGCTACCCAACTAAGGGTGTGAATATCACGTAGACCGCCGGGGCTCGATTTTATATCAGGCTCAAGATTGTAGGTGGTATCGTGATAACGGGCATGGCGTACTTTCTGTTCATTGAGCTTGGCTTGATAAAACTGCTCACTGGGCCAAAAATGGCCGGCATTAATTTGCTCTTCCAATTGTTGGAAGATGTCACTACTGCCACATAGCCAGCGTGATTCTTGCAGGTTGGTCGCGACGGTGAGATCTTCCATGCCGATTTGAATGCAGTCGGCGATGGTTCGGACACTGTGGCCAATATCTAATTTTAGATCCCATAAAAGGGTGATAAAAGCACTGACGGTTGTCCCTGTGGCGTCATCAAGGGGCGCTTCACTCAATATTAAAATGTCGACATCAGACAATGGGTGTAATTCACCACGGCCGTAACCACCAACGGCAATCAAAGCGAGTTCTGGTTGTTTAAATAAACCAAAGTGCTCCCATAAACGTTTGAGCAAATTATCAATGTAATGTGAGCGCGTCTCTACCAAAGCTGTTACTGGGGCGTGCTCAAGAAATTGTTGCTTTTGTTGCGCTGTAAAGTGCTCAAGTTCTTGACGCAAATATTCCGGTGAAAAGGCATCGGCCGTATCGGATGCTGGAATGAAGGAAGAGTCTGTCATTGCCGTCCATGCATGTTGTGGAGTCTTGTATTAACATTATCATGGATATTACGATAAATCTTGGATACAAAAAAACCGACCTAAAGTCGGTTTTTTATTGTTGAAGGGTGCTTTAGTTATGCATGACGCGCGGGATGGTTTCGTCTTTGCGCAATGTTAACACTTCACAACCGGTTTCAGTCACCAGTAGAGTGTGCTCCCACTGTGCTGATTTTTTGCCATCAACGGTGTACACCGTCCAGCCATCGCTATCATCGACATCACAGCCAAACTTGCCAGCGTTGATCATCGGCTCGATGGTGAAACACATACCGGCTTTGAGTACAGTACGGTCGTTGTTCTTATAGTGAACGACTTGCGGTTCTTCATGGAACTCGTTACCGATGCCGTGACCACAGAAATCTTTTACAATCGAGAAACGGCTATTGCCATTTTTGATGAATTTTTGGATTGCTGTACCAATTTCACCAAGTTTTGTACCTGGTTTCACTTTTTTCATCGCGAGGTACAGGCTTTCTTGGGCAATGCGACATAAGCGTTTGTCTTCAAGTGACACTTCACCAACTTCGAACATCTTCGAGGTATCACCATGGTAACCATCTTTGATCACAGTGATGTCGATGTTAATGATGTCGCCGTCTTTCAAAACCGCGGGCTTATTGTATTTGCCATTAACGGCTACATCTTGCTCAGCAGGGATACCGTGGCAGATCACATGGTTAATCGACGTACAGATTGATTTCGGGAAACCATGATAATTCAGCGGTGCAGGAATCGCACCTTGCTCATTGGTAATGTATTCGTGGCAGATACGATCGAGTTCTTCGGTCGTCACGCCCGCTTTTACGTGTGGCTCGATCATCTCAAGTACGTTGGCAGCTAAGCGACCTGCAACGCGCATTTTTTCAATTTCATCAGCCGTTTTGATCTTGATGCTCATTCAATCTTCTCTGCATTGACTGTTTTCTATTCTTTACATGTTAACAGTGAGGGCGCTTGATGGAAACCAAGTTTAGGGTGGTTAGTAACATTTAAACTGGATTTCGTTTGCTAAAATATGGTATAAAGCGCGCCGTAATTGGGTAATTAGATCTCGATTTGGTTATTCAGATTACACTTAAACTTTATTATTAATCACTCACACATATCGGCACATCTTCCGGGGTGCTCAAACAATCTTTCGCGAGATTGTAACGTCAATGGGCGTTTTATTGGGTCGGTCAAGATGGGATATGTGGACGCCTAACCCCATAGAGGATTATTCAATGGCAACTGTATCAATGCGCGACATGCTTAAGGCTGGTGTTCACTTCGGTCACCAAACTCGTTACTGGAACCCAAAAATGAAGCCATTCATCTTTGGTGCTCGTAACAAGGTACATATCATCAACCTTGAGAAAACTGTACCAATGTTCAACGACGCTCTAGCAGAAATCAACAAGATTGCTGCTCGTAAGGGTAAAGTTCTTTTTGTTGGTACTAAGCGTGCAGCCAGCGAATCTATCAAAGAAGCTGCAGTTAACTGTGACCAGTACTACGTAAACAACCGTTGGTTGGGTGGTATGCTGACTAACTGGAAAACTGTTCGTCAGTCAATCAAGCGTCTAAAAGATCTTGAAGTTCAGTCTACAGACGGAACTTTCGACAAGCTAACCAAGAAAGAAGCGCTAATGCGTACTCGTGAAATGGAAAAGCTTGAAAAATCTCTTGGCGGTATCAAGAACATGGCTGGTCTACCAGACGCTATGTTCGTAATCGATGCTGATCACGAACACATTGCAATTAAAGAAGCTAACAACCTGGGTATCCCAGTATTTGCTGTTGTAGATACTAACTCTAACCCAGACGGCGTTGACTTCGTTATCCCTGGTAACGATGATGCAATCCGTTCTATCCAGCTATACACTGGTGCTGTTGCTCAAACTGTTACTGAAGCTCGCAACCAAGATATCGTTGTTCAAGCTGAACAAGACGGTTTCGTAGAAGCTGAATAATAACCAGCTCATTGAGCTTCTTAAGTTACCTTGTGTAAACTAAGTATGGTTACCAGGGGCCTCTATCGGCCCCTGATTTTTATATCAAGTATTTAAACTGAGGATATAACGATGGCAACAGTTACAGCTGCCCTAGTTAAAGAACTGCGCGAACGTACTGGCGCAGGCATGATGGAATGTAAAAAAGCGCTTGTTGAAGCGAACGCTGACATTGAACTAGCGATCGAAAACATGCGTAAGAGCGGTGCTGCTAAGGCTGCTAAAAAAGCAGGTAACGTTGCTGCTGAAGGTACAATCCTAATCAAAGACGCTAACGGCGTTGCTGCTCTTCTAGAAGTTAACTGCCAAACTGACTTCGTAGCTAAAGATGTTAACTTCCTAGCATTCGCTAACGAAGTTCTTGACGTAGCTCTAGCTGAGCGTCTAGACATCGCAGCACTTCAAGCTAAGTTTGAAGACGCGCGTATCGCTCTAGTAGCTAAAATCGGTGAGAACATCTCTATCCGTCGCGTTCAATTCATCGAAGGCGAGAACGTTGCTTCTTACCGTCACGGCGACCGTATCGGTGTTGTTGTTGCTGGTAACGGCGATGCAGAAGTAATGAAGCACGTTGCTATGCACGTTGCTGCTTCTAAGCCTGAGTTCGTTACGCCTGAAGACGTACCGGCTGAAGTTGTAGAGAAAGAAAAAGCAATCCAAGTAGCTATCGCTGTTGAATCTGGCAAGCCACAAGAGATCGCAGAGAAAATGGTTGTTGGTCGTATGAAGAAATTCACCGGCGAAGTTTCTCTAACTGGTCAAGCATTCATCATGGACCCATCTCAAACTGTTGGTCAAATGCTGAAAGCTAAAGGTGCTACAGTAACTAACTTTGTTCGTCTTGAAGTTGGTGAAGGTATCGAGAAAGCTCAAGAAATGAGCTTTGCTGAAGAAGTAGCAGCAGTACAGAAGGGTTAATCCTTCTTGCTAAGAACTCCAAAGACCGTAGCCAAGGCTGCGGTCTTTTTACAACTCCATATCTCTATTTGTAAGCCTGGAAGGTAAACTAATGACCACGAATCCTAAACCGAGTTATCAACGAATTCTGCTTAAACTTAGCGGTGAAGCGCTACAGGGCGACGAAGGTTTTGGTATTGACGCGCAAGTTCTTGACCGTATGGCTCAGGAAATCAAAGAACTTATTGAACTAGGCGTTCAAGTTGGCCTTGTTATCGGTGGTGGTAACTTGTTCCGTGGTGCAGGCCTTGCAGAAGCAGGTATGAACCGAGTTGTGGGCGACCACATGGGTATGCTAGCGACCGTGATGAACGGTTTGGCAATGCGTGATGCACTACACCGTGCCTATGTGAACGCTCGAGTGATGTCTGCAATCCCTCTAAACGGCGTTTGTGATAACTACAACTGGGCCGATGCAATTAGCCAGTTACGTCAAGGCCGTGTTGTTATCTTCTCTGCTGGTACTGGTAACCCATTCTTTACAACAGATTCAGCAGCATGCCTACGTGGTATTGAAATTGAAGCAGATGTGGTACTAAAAGCAACGAAAGTTGATGGTGTGTTCACAGATGATCCAGTTAAAAACCCTGATGCTGTTCTTTGTGATAAGCTGGGCTACAATGATGTTCTTGAAAAAGAACTGAAAGTGATGGACTTAGCCGCATTTACTCTTGCTCGTGACCACAGTATGCCTATTCGTGTCTTTAACATGAATAAGCCTGGCGCTCTTCGCCGCGTGGTTATGGGTGAGCAAGAAGGCACTCTGATCACTAACGACTAATTTTCATAGGGGGCTTAAGTGCCCTCTATAGTGACCGAATAATCAAGGATATTAATCGTGATTGATGAAATTAAACAAGATGCGCAAGAGCGCATGGGTAAAAGCGTTGAAGCGCTAAAAAACCAACTAGCTAAGATCCGTACTGGTCGTGCGCATCCAAGCCTACTTGATACTATTTACGTTGAATACTACGGTGCAAACACACCACTGAAGCAACTTGCAAACGTTGTTGCTGAAGATTCACGTACACTAGCAATTACTGTTTTCGATAAAGAGCTAACGCCAAAAATCGAAAAAGCGATCATGATGTCTGATCTGGGTCTAAACCCAATGTCAGCGGGTACTGTGATCCGTGTTCCACTTCCTCCACTAACGGAAGAGCGTCGTCGCGATCTTGTTAAGATTGTACGTGCTGAAGCAGAGCAGGGCCGTGTTGCGATTCGTAACATTCGCCGTGATGCAAACGCAGATGTTAAAAGCCTTTTGAAAGACAAAGATATTTCTGAAGATGATGATCGTCGCGCACAAGACGAAATCCAGAAACTGACCGATGTTGCTGTTAAAAACATTGATTCTGTTTTAGAAGTCAAAGAAAAAGAGTTGATGGAAGTTTAATCGACTTTCTAGCTTAACTTGATCAGGTTTAGGGCGCTGTGCGTGCAGCACAGCGTTTTTTTTTGAGGGAGATGTATGGCAGAGCATGCAATCGATACTGCACTTTTTGCTGAGAGTTTACCTAAGCATATTGCTGTCATTATGGACGGAAATGGGCGTTGGGCGAAAGCAAAAGGCAAGGCTCGAGTGTTTGGCCATAAGGCTGGCGTAGAAGCTGTACGCAAAACTGTCTCGACAGCAAATCGCCTTGGGATCAAGGTCGTCACTTTATTTGCTTTTAGTAGTGAGAATTGGCGTCGTCCTGAGGAAGAGGTTTCTGTGTTGATGGAGCTATTCATGGTCGTATTAGGTCGTGAAGTAAAACGTCTTCATAAGAACAATATTCGACTTCGAATTATTGGTGACACCACTCGATTTAGCGAACGTTTACAGCGAAAAATTGTAGAAGCCGAAGCCCTGACTGAACATAACACTGGTATGGTGCTCAATGTTGCAGCCAACTACGGTGGTCAATGGGACATTCTACAGGCGGCGAAGCGTTTAGCTCATCAGGTTGCTGACAGCGGTTTAACCGCTGAAGATATTACCGAAGACATGCTAGCCGACGGTTTATCAACGGCAGGTCTGCCTGATGTTGATTTGCTTATTCGCACGAGTGGCGAATGCCGGATCAGTAATTTTATGCTGTGGCAAGCAGCTTACGCGGAATTGTACTTTACAGAGCAGCACTGGCCTGACTTTGATGAAGCCAGTTTGGCAAATGCCGTAGCATGGTTTGTGAACCGAGAACGCCGCTTTGGTTGTACCGGTGAACAACTACAAGCTTTCATTGAGCAGTAATCGGCAGTTGGCACCGAGTGTCTAATTGTGGTTTATCTTTAGGGCATCTGACATTTGGTTTCGATGCCTTTTTTACTGGTTGCCAGCATGGCAACACTTGGCTGGAATAGACTTTCTAGCTAACTAAAAAATAATATTGAGAGGACGCAGTTTGCTTAAGCAACGTATTATTACCGCAGTCATCCTCGCTCCCCTAGTTATTGCAGGAATTTTTCTTTTACCATTTCCTGCTTTTGTGGCCGCACTTGCAGGTATTACCCTGATTGGCTTTTGGGAGTGGACACAATTTGTAGAAGCAAAATCGCGTGTTATCGCCATGGCGCTACCTACCGCAGTACTTGCCGCATCGATTGTCTTTATGCCAACCGAGGCTGAGGCTTTGTCTACCTTGGCCACATCGCATCAATCAATGCTACTGGTGGGAGGCATTTGGTGGGTTATCGCTTCTGCGTTAGCGATCACTTACCCGCGTAGTGCTGCGCTCTGGTCAAAATCGATCCCTTTGAAATACCTTTTTGGTTTGCTGACCTTACTGCCATTCTTTTGGAGCGTGCTGATGCTACGCGCTGTCGATTACCTTGAATCGCCTTATCACGGTGCTAAGGTTGTGATGTTAGTGTGTTTCTTGGTATGGGCTGCAGATACTGGTGCATACTTTTCAGGTAAACGCTTTGGTAAACATAAAATGGCGCCAGCCGTTAGTCCAAACAAAACCATTGAAGGTTTAGCAGGAGGAGCATTACTTGCTGTTTTGGTGACATGGAGCGGTGCTGCATTAATGGATATTCCATTTGTGAGCTTAGGCAGCTTGTTACTCATTGCCGTTATTACGGTGGTTGCTTCGGTACTCGGCGACCTCGTCGAAAGTATGTTTAAGCGCGTATCTGGCATTAAAGATAGCGGTAATATTTTACCAGGCCATGGTGGAATATTAGACCGTATTGATAGCCTAACCGCAGCCCTTCCTGTTTTTGCCTTACTTTATCTTTGGTTAGTGTAAGCTACTCTATTGTGCTCCTAATGAATCCACCGACATAGATATTACTTGTTGGTGTTCATTGGGGGTGCCATGCTTTATATGCCAAACGAATTTTTGTGTTGTTAAGTGATAATATGCGTAAGTTAACGATTCTTGGTGCGACGGGTTCTATTGGTAGCAGCACGCTTGCTGTTGCTGCTCAAAACCCAGATTTATTTGATGTTGTTGCTTTGGCTGCGGGAAGCAATAGCCAAAAAATGTTCGAGCTATGTGTTCAATGGCGGCCTAAGTTTGCGGCAATGGCATCAGACTCTGCAGCGAGTGAACTGGCAACAAGACTAAAACAACATAATATTGATACCGAAGTGCTGGCGGGTGACGAAGGGCTATGTCAAGTCGCGGCACTGGATGAGGTTGATACCGTCATGGCGGCGATTGTGGGTGCCGCTGGCTTGTTACCAACCATGGCTGGTGTTAAAGCGGGTAAGCGCATTTTGCTGGCTAACAAAGAAGCCCTAGTGATGTCTGGTCAGATGTTTATTGATGCATGTCGCGAGCATGGCGCAGAGTTGCTTCCTGTTGATAGTGAGCACAATGCTATTTTCCAGAGCTTACCGGCCGATATCCAGCGTTCAATGGGATATTGTGACCTTAATGCGGCTGGTGTGAGTAAAATATTGCTGACAGGCTCTGGTGGCCCGTTCCGCTATACAGATGTTGCTGAACTTGATGCGGTGACACCTGAAATGGCGATAGCGCACCCCAACTGGTCTATGGGGCCGAAAATTTCTGTTGATTCGGCAACAATGATGAATAAAGGCCTGGAGTATATCGAAGCCCGCTGGCTATTTAATGCTTCTCGAGAGCAAATGGATGTCATCATTCACCCGCAATCTGTGATCCACTCTATGGTGCAATACAAAGATGGTTCGGTACTGGCGCAAATGGGGCTGCCGGATATGAGAACCCCGATTGCTTGTGCAATGTCCTATCCTGAAAGAGTAGGGGCTGGTGTTGCACCGCTTGATTTCAGCCAAGTGGGTGAATTTACTTTCCTTAAACCTGATTTTTCTCGCTATCCATGCTTAAAATTAGCAATGGATGCTTGCTATGCAGGACAGGCAGCAACCACGGCGTTAAATGCAGCCAATGAAGTGGCCGTTGCCGCCTTTCTTAATAATCAAATTGGTTTTACGGATATTGCACGTATAAACCAACAAGTGCTTGAAAAAGCCCCAATGCGTGAACCAACTGACTTGGAAAGCGTACTTGAGCTGGATAGAATAGCTCGCCAATTAGCGGAAGACGTCATTTGTAAGGTACAGATATGTTAGGGATTTTGTGGAACCTAGGTGCGTTTTTACTTGCACTTGGGATACTGATTGCAGTCCATGAGTTTGGACACTTTTGGGTTGCTCGCCGTTGCGGGGTATTCGTAGAACGCTTTTCTATCGGTTTTGGTAAATCGCTGTGGCGCAAAGTCGGCAAAGATGGCACTGAGTACACCCTTGCGATGATCCCGCTGGGTGGTTATGTCAAAATGCTCGATGAGCGAGTTGATGACGTGCCTGCTGAAAAAAGCCATATGGCGTTCAATAATAAAAAATTGTGGCAACGTAGTGCGATTGTTGCTGCTGGTCCTTTAGCGAATTTTATTTTTGCGATCTTTGCTTACTGGGTGGTTTACCTCATTGGTATGCCCGCGGTACGCCCTGTTATTGGTGAAATTGCGCCACAATCCATTGCGGCACAAGCAGGAATTGAAAGTGGGATGGAACTAAAATCCATTTCCGGAATCAAAACCGCTGATTGGGAATCCGTTAATCTAGCGATGATTTCTCATATCGGTGATAAAGAAATGGTCTTGACGGTGTCTGATGTTCAGGGTGGCTTTGAAAGCCAGCGTACGTTAGATTTAACGGCTTGGACATTTGATCCAGAGCGTGAGCGTGTGCTTACAACGCTGGGTATTACACCATACTCACCTGAAATAACCCTGACAATCTCACAACTTGTGGATGGTGGGGCAGCAATTGCGGCAGGATTGAGTTTAAATGATGAAATTGTGGCAATCGATGGGCGTGCTGTAACTCAGTGGCAAGAGGTTGTTGATGCGGTACGTTCGCACCCAGAACAAGCCTTAGCGCTTGAGGTATTGCGAGATAACGAACGCGTATCATTAACGCTTACACCAGGCGCTCAAGATGGCCCTGACGGTGAAGCGATAGGCTATGCTGGTTTTGCTCCTAAAGTCGAAGCATGGCCTGAATCTTATCGTATTAATTTGCAATTCGGCCCGATTGAGGCAGTAGGCAAAGCGACGGAGAAAACGTGGCAACTGGTAACATTAACCTTTGATATGGTGACCAAACTGGTCACGGGTGATGTTGCGATGAAAAACCTAAGTGGCCCGATATCGATTGCGAAAGGGGCGGGCATGACTGCTGACTATGGCATCGTGTATTTTCTTGGCTTCTTAGCGTTAATCAGTGTCAACTTGGGGATAGTTAATCTGTTACCGCTTCCTGTATTGGATGGTGGACATTTAATGTTTTTTGCCATTGAAGCGGTAACACGTCGTCCTGTTTCTGAACGTGTTCAGGATATAGGTTATAGAGTAGGATCAGCCATTTTGGTTGCGTTAATGGCCGTAGCGCTATTCAATGATTTTACCCGCCTTTAATATAAGAGCGTTTTTTAGCAAGGAATAATCAGAACAGTAATGGCGATGAAAAAACTGTTGATCGCATCACTCTTGTTTAGCAGCAGTGTTGCGTATAGTGCGGAACAATTTGTAGTAGAAGATATCCGTTTTGAAGGTCTACAACGAGTCACCCTTGGTGCCGCATTGCTTAAAATGCCGGTAAGGGTTGGTGATAATGTAGATGACCGTGATGTTTCAGAGATGATCCAAGCTCTGTTTGCATCTGGTAACTTTGAAGATATTAAAGTCTATCGAGATGGTAATACCTTACTGGTTAAGGTATTAGAGCGCCCAACGATTGCGAGCATTACCTTTTCAGGTAACAAGGCGATCAAGGAAGAGCAGCTGAAGGAAAACCTTGATGCTTCTCGTGTCCGTGTTGGGGAATCGCTGGATAGAACAACCCTGAGTAAAATCGAAAAAGGGTTGGAAGACTTTTACTACAGTGTTGGTAAATACAATGCATCGGTTCAGGCCGTGGTTACTCCGCTACCACGAAACCGTTCTGACTTGAAATTTGTATTTACGGAAGGCGTATCTGCTGAAATTCAGCAAATTAACTTTATCGGTAATAACGTCTTTTCTAACGAAGAGCTGCAAAGCAAATTTAACCTTCAAGCGGAAGTCGCTTGGTGGAACTTCCTCGCTGATAAAAAGTATCAGAAACAGGTATTGGCGGGAGACCTAGAAACTCTACGCTCGTTGTATCTCAATAATGGTTACCTGAAATATAAGCTTGATGCGACTCAGGTTGCTATTTCACCTGATAAAAAAGGCGTATACATTACCTTAAAGCTTGATGAAGGTGCTCAGTATACGGTTGAGGGTGTTCAGTTACGTGGCAATCTTGTTGGCAAAACCAGTGAGTTAGAAAGCTTAGTCGCGATTGATTCCGGTGATATTTATAACGGCGCAGAAGTAACCGCGTTGGAGGAATCTCTTAAACGAAAGCTTGGTGAGCTAGGTTATGCCTATCCACAGGTCAACACCATTCCTGACTTTGATGATGATAATCAGCAAGTATCGTTGATCGTCAATATTGAACCGGGCAAACGAATTTATGTGCGTAATATTGCCTTTACAGGGAATACCTCGACCAAAGATGAAGTTTTACGTCGTGAAATGCGTCAGATGGAAGGGAGCTGGTTAAACTCACGCTCTGTTGAACGTGGTAAAGAACGTTTGAACCGAACTGGTTTCTTTGAAACGGTTAATGTTCAAACGGTTCGAGTACCAGGCTCAGATGATCAAGTTGATATTAAGTATGACGTGAAAGAAGCGAATGCGGGTAACGTTAACTTTGGTATTGGCTATGGTACAGAGTCAGGGATCAGTTTTCAGGCGGGTATCCAGCAGGATAACTTCTTAGGTACTGGTAACCGTTTTGGTATTAATGCCATGATGAACGATTATCAGAAAAACGTGAGCTTGGAATACCGAGACCCATACTTCACATTAGACGGCATAAGCTTAGGTGGTAAAGTTTACTACAACGAGTTTGAAGCTTCTGATGCGAATATCTCTGATTACACCAACCAGAGCTATGGTGCTAGTTTGACGTGGGGTTTCCCTTTCGATGAATTGAATTTCTTCGAATTTGGTGTCGGTTATGATCACAATAAGATCTCGAATACCCAAGAATACTACCAAATCGAAAAATTCAAGCAGATCCATGGTTTTGACCGTGGTGATAACGTCATTGAGCTGGATGACTTTGATTGGTCGGTATCCTGGACACGTAATAACCTGAACCGAGGTTACTTCCCTACGGCAGGTAACCATCAGCGTGCCTCATTCCGAATGACGGTGCCGGGCTCTGATGCCCAGTACTTCAAGGTTCAATATGACGTTCGCCAGTACTACCCAATTACGGAAGATCACGGCTATAGCTTATTGCTACGTGGTCGTGTTGGCTATGGTAACGGTTATGGCACCACCGATAACGGCAGTGATCAGCTGTTACCATTCTACGAAAACTACTATGCGGGTGGCTTTACGTCACTACGTGGCTTCCGTTCAAATACCGTGGGTCCGAAAGCGGTTTATCTTGAACCAGGTCCTGGCGGCAGTAATAATCCAGAGCTAGTTGGATCTGATTCTGCAGCTGGTGGTAACGCCGTTGCGCTAGCGAGTATGGAGCTGATTGTTCCGACGCCGTTTGCGTCAGACGAGGTTCGTAACCAAATTCGTACCAGTGTATTTGTCGACGCTGGTACGGTATGGGATACAGAATATGATTTGAAAGAGACGGATGGTAAGTACATCCATGACTATTCTGACCCATCATTGATTCGTGCGTCTTATGGTGCCGCATTACAGTGGATGTCACCAATGGGGCCTCTTGTATTCTCGATTGCACGTCCAATCAAGAAATACGAGGGTGATGATGAAGAATTCTTTACCTTCACCATTGGTCGAACATTCTAATTTTTTAAGGAGATACCCTGTGAAACAGTGGATTAAAGCGGCTGGTCTTAGCCTTGTTATTCTTTCTTCATCTATGTATGCCCAAGCAGCTGAAGCGGCACAAAAAGTGGGTTATGTGGCAACAGGCCAAGCGATGCAGGAACTTGCTCAGCGTTATAATGTTGCTGAAAAGCTTCGTGGTGAGTTCAAAGATCGTATTGATGAACTACGTGGCATTGAAAACCGCATGAAGACGAAAGTTGACAAAATGCAGCGCGATGGTGAGCTAATGAGCTCAAGCGAGCGTACGAAACTGCAGCGTGAAATGGCATCACTAGAGTCTGATTACAAACTAAAAGCCAAAGCATTGCAGGAAGACCAACGTCGCCGTGGTGCTGAAGAAGAGCAGAAATTAGTACAGAAAATTCGTCAGGCGATTCAAGATGTTGCTAAACGTGAAGGTTACGACATCGTGATTGATGCGAATGCAGTCTTGCATGCAAATCCGAAAGATGATTTATCGTCGAAAGTGATTTCTGCCGTTAGATAAGGCTGTGGCCAAAATAACGGATGAGAATAAGGGCGTTAGACCCTAATCATGAGTCGAAAGTATGAGGGGTACGTTGGTACACTTTTACTTTCGACTTGTTTTATTTGGGGCTTATATTAACTGGTCTTACCAAGCGGAATGATATTCTGCTGGTTCAGAATAAAATTACCAGTTGGAAGATGTATAAAGCACCAACAGAAGTATTGATAAGAAAAGGTTACAGATGGCTGGAATTACTCTTGCTGATATAGCAGCACGATTGGGTGCAGAACTTCGCGGTGATGGCACGGTTGTTATTGAATCTATTGCGGCGATGGATCAAGCTGACGAGGGGCAAATTACCTTCTTGTCGAGCAGTAAATACCGCAAGCACTTGGCAGAATGTCAGGCATCTGCGGTTATGCTGAAGGCGGGTGATATTGAGTACTTTTCGGGTAATGCCCTTATTATGGCAGACCCTTATTTAGGGTATGCATTGGTGGCTCAACTGCTGGATACCACGCCCGTTGCAGCTTCTGATATTGCGCCTTCTGCGTATATTGCAAGTGATGCCATTATTGGTGAAGGCGTTGCGATTGGCCATAATGCTGTTATCGAATCAGGTGCTCAGATTGGTGACAATGCGCAAATTGGTGCGGGCTGCTTTATTGGTAAGAACGCTCAAATTGGTGCAGGTACTAAGTTGTGGGCGAATGTAACCATCTACCACCGTGTCGTATTGGGCGAACAATGTTTGGTTCAGTCAAGTACTGTGATTGGTGCTGATGGTTTCGGTTATGCGAATGATAAAGGCGAGTGGGTGAAGATCCCTCAGCTGGGCACGGTACGCATTGGCAACCGTGTTGAAATTGGTGCATGTACTACCATTGACCGTGGTGCACTTGAAGATACCATTATTGAAGATAATGTGATTCTTGATAACCAAATGCAAATCGCCCATAACGTGCAAATCGGATATGGTACCGCGATGGCGGGTGGTACAATTGTTGCGGGCAGCACCACAATTGGTAAATATTGTATTATTGGTGGTGCTTCGGTACTGAATGGCCATATCAATATAGCAGACGGCGTCACTATTACTGGTATGGGCATGGTTATGCGCAGTATTGAAGAAAAAGGGATGTACTCATCAGGTATCCCACTTCAGCCAAACCGCGAGTGGCGTAAGACTGCGGCACGCACAATGAAGATTGATGAGATGAATAAACGTCTCAAAGCAGTTGAAAAAAAGCTGGAAGAGAACGGCGAATAGCGCCCCGCCAGTAAACAGAAACGATGCGCCCGCATGATGTGGGCGGCCTTTCATTTCAACTGTACATTTTACTAATTTACTAGACAGGAATTCAGTTTTGACTAGCGAAAACAAAACACTGAATATCACAGAAATTCAAGAGCTTCTTCCTCACCGTTACCCATTCTTAATGATTGATCGTGTAACGAATTATGATGAAGGTAAAACGCTTACAGCGATCAAGAACGTTTCTGTAAATGAACCTCAGTTCACTGGTCATTTCCCTAAAATGCCGGTATTTCCAGGCGTTATGATCTTAGAAGCAATGGCTCAGGCTACGGGTCTATTGGCATTTAAAACGTTTGGTGCGCCAACAGAAAATGAACTGTATTACTTTGCTAGCATTGATAATGCTAAATTCCGTAAGCCAGTAGGGCCGGGTGATCAGATGATCATCGAAGTGGAATTCCTGAAGGAGCGCCGTGGTATTGCTATGTTTAATGGTGTAGCAAAAGTTGACGGTGCTGTGGTTTGTTCAGCTGAGCTGAAATGTGCAAGACGAGAATTTTAATGATCCACGAAACTGCGAAAATTCATCCATCGGCGGTTGTTGAAGACGGCGTAAAGATTGGTGCTAACGTTACAGTAGGACCTTTTACTTATATCGGTAGCGATGTAGAAATCGGTGACGGTACTGAGGTTATGTCGCATGTTGTCATTAAAGGGCCAACGGTTATTGGTAAAGATAACCGAATTTTCCCTAATGCAGTCGTTGGTGAAGAGTGCCAAGATAAAAAATACAACGGCGAACCAACGCGTTTAGTTATTGGTGACCGTAATGTGATCCGTGAAAGCGTTCAGCTTCACCGTGGTACCGTGCAAGATAAAGGCGTAACCACTGTTGGTGATGACAACCTACTTTGTGTGAACGCACACGTAGCCCATGATGTTGTCATTGGCAATCATACTCATATCGGTAACAATTCTATCCTTGGTGGGCATGTTACGGTTGGTGATCATGCCGGTGTTATGGCACTGTCTGCGATTCACCCGTTTTGTACTGTGGGTGCTTATAGCTACGTTGGCGGCTGTTCTGCCGTGGTTCAGGATGTTCCACCTTATGTGTTGGCGCAAGGCAACCATGCAACACCATTTGGTTTGAACCTTGTTGGCTTACAGCGTAATGGCTTTGAAAAGCCAGAGCTTCACGCCCTGCGTCGCGCATATAAAGAAATTTATCGCTCTGGTAAAACGCTGGCAGAAGTTAAGCCGGTGTTGGCTGAAATGGTGGAAGAATGGCCATCTGTTGGCTTGCTACTAGATGCATTAAATAACACAGAACGCGGTATTATTCGCTAATATGACGAAGCCACTTCGAATAGGAATTGTCGCCGGGGAAATCTCCGGCGATATTTTAGGTGCCGGCTTTATAAAGGCGGTTAGACAACAGTACCCCGATGCCGAATTTGTCGGTATTGCAGGTCCGCGCATGCAGGCCGAAGGCTGCGAAACGTTGTTTGATATGGAAGAGCTAGCAGTGATGGGGATTGTCGAAGTCCTTGGTCGCCTGCCGCGCTTATTCAAAGTCAAAGCTGAGCTAGTTCGCTATTTTAGCGATAACCCACCGGATGTGTTTGTCGGCATCGATGCCCCAGACTTTAACCTTCGCTTAGAGCGTGATTTGAAGTTACAAGGTATAAAAACGGTACATTATGTCAGTCCATCGGTATGGGCATGGCGGCAGAAACGTATTTTCAAAATTGAGGCGGCGACCAATTTGGTTTTGGCGTTCTTACCGTTTGAAAAAGCGTTTTATGACAAGTTTAATGTGCCTTGTGAGTTTATCGGCCACACCATGGCTGACGCTATTCCGATGGAAACGGACCAGCAAGCGGCACAAGCGCTTCTAAATCTCGACAGTAGCAAGCGTTGGCTCGCGGTATTACCGGGTAGCCGAGGTAGTGAGCTGGAGATGCTTGCCGCCCCGTTCATTGAAACGTGCAAATTATTGAAACAACAACATCCCGACTTGGGCTTTGTCGTTGCGCTGGTGAACCAAAAACGACGTGCACAATTTGAGCAGGAATGGCAAGAAACAGCCCCCGAGCTTGATTTTGAGTTGGTTGATGATACTGCCCGTAACGTCATGATTGCTGCCGATGCTGTCTTACTTGCATCTGGTACTGTGGCATTGGAATGTATGCTCGTTAAGCGGCCAATGGTTGTGGGCTATAAAGTGAAGCCATTAACGGCATGGCTTGCCAAAAAGATGTTAAAAACCAAATATGTCTCCTTGGCAAATATTCTGGCTGATCGTGAATTGGTGCCCGAATTGCTACAAGAGGATTGTGAGCCTGAAAAGCTCGCAGCTGAAGTAAATCGTTTTTTAGTGGCAGATAACCGTGAATTGATGGCAGAATTTTCCCGTTTGCACCAACTTATTAAGTGTGACGCAGACAAACAGGCTGCGGCCTCTGTATTGAAGTTGATAGATAAAGAATATGGCGATAATCCTAGAACCGTTTGAATATCCTAAAGCAAATAGTATTGCGGGTGTGGATGAGGTAGGGCGTGGCCCATTGGTTGGTGCCGTGGTTACTGCAGCGGTCATCCTTGATCCAAATAATCCAATTGAAGGGCTGACAGACTCCAAGAAGTTGACCGAAAAAAAACGTAATGTGCTGTTTGATGAGATCAAAGAAAAAGCATTGGCGTGGTCACTAGGGCGCTGTGAGCCAGAAGAAATCGATCAATTGAATATTTTGCAAGCCACGATGGTTGCCATGCAGCGTGCCGTCGCTGGTTTGCCGGTAACGCCCGATTATGTATTGATAGATGGCAATAAGGTCCCCGAGTTGCCTATGGCAGCACAAGCTGTGGTTAAAGGCGACTTACGGGTTGCTGAAATCAGTGCAGCCTCTATTTTGGCGAAAGTAACCCGTGATCGTGAAATGGAAGAGCTGGATGCTGAATTCCCGCAATATGGTTTTGCGAAGCATAAAGGTTATCCAACCAAAGCGCACTTTGAGGCTTTGGAGCAACATGGCGCGATTGAGCAACACCGCAAAAGTTTTAAGCCTGTGAAACGTATTCTCGGCTTGGAATAGCGTTCCTTTCTATTTAACGGCTGGTTTTTCACCGTAAAAGGTGTAAATAAGCTGATCACGGTGATGGTTGTGGCACTTTGAGCTATAATCGTCACCTTGTTTTATGCACATATCAAATCTGGTTAGTCATGGCAGATCCTCGCTTTATTCATCTTCGTGTCCACAGTGACTTTTCTATGGTCGATGGCTTATCAAAAGTTCCACCACTGGTGAAAACCGTGGCTGGAATGGGTATGCCGGCGATGGCACTAACGGATTTTACTAACCTATGTGGGTTGGTGAAGTTCTATTTTGCTGCGCATGGCGCAGGCATGAAGCCCATTATCGGGGCGGATTTCAAAGTCATGTCTGACGATCTTGGCGATGAACTGTGTGATCTAACGGTTTTAGCTGCCGACAATGACGGTTATCAAAACCTCACTATGTTGATCTCTAAGGCCTATCAACGTGGCCATGTACAACATTTACCCGTGATGGATAAAGAGTGGTTGGTTGAGCATAAAAAGGGCCTGATCTTACTCTCTGGTGGTAAAACTGGTGATGTGGGTAAGGCACTGCTAAAGGGCAACCAACAGCTAGTCGACAAATGTGTTGAGTTTTATCAGACCCATTTTGAAGATGCCTATTATTTGGAATTGGTCAGAACGGGTCGCCCAGATGAAGATGCCTATTTGCACTTCGCGGTGACACTTGCAGAAAATGCGGGTTTGCCTGTTGTTGCTACGAACGATGTGCGCTTTATAAAGGCCGATCAGTTTGATGCTCACGAAATCCGGGTAGCGATTCATGATGGCTACACCATGGTCGACCCTAGCCGACCAAAGCTTTACAGCGATCAACAGTATTTACGTACTGAAGAGGAAATGTGTGAGCTGTTTTCTGATATCCCAGAAGCACTGGAAAACAGTGTTGAGATAGCTAAACGCTGTAATGTCACCGTTCGCCTTGGTGAATACTTCCTGCCCAACTTCCCGACGGGCGACATGACCATTGAAGAGTTCTTGGTGGTCGAGTCACAAAAAGGGCTTGAGCGTCGTTTAGCTTTCTTATTCCCTGATGAAGAAGAGCGGAATAAGCGTCGCCCTGAATACGATGAACGCCTTGATATTGAACTGAAAGTTATCAACCAGATGGGGTTTCCAGGTTACTTCTTGATCGTTATGGAGTTCATCCAGTGGTCAAAAGATAATGCTGTGCCTGTTGGTCCTGGTCGAGGGTCTGGTGCCGGTTCATTGGTCGCTTATGCGCTAGATATTACTGACTTGGATCCGCTTGAATTTGATTTGCTGTTTGAGCGATTCCTTAACCCTGAACGTGTTTCCATGCCCGATTTCGATATCGATTTCTGTATGGATAAACGTGATCTGGTTATTGATCACGTGGCGGAAATGTATGGTCGAGATGCCGTATCTCAGATCATCACTTTCGGTACGATGGCGGCAAAAGCGGTTATTCGAGACGTGGGGCGTGTTCTTGGTCATCCATATGGCTTTGTTGATCGTATCTCTAAACTGGTACCTGCTGAACCGGGCATGACGTTGGCGAAAGCGTTTGAAGCTGAGCCGCAATTGCCACAGGTTTATGAAGCTGACGAAGAAGTTAAAGATCTGATTGATATGTGTCGCATCCTCGAAGGTGTAACACGTAATGCGGGTAAGCACGCTGGTGGTGTTGTTATTTCACCCACAACGATCACCGATTTTGCCCCGCTGTATTGTGATGCCGAAGGCGCAAACCCCGTCACCCAGTTCGATAAGAATGATGTTGAAACCGCAGGTCTGGTCAAATTTGACTTCTTAGGCTTGCGTACGCTTACCATCATTGACTGGGCGCTTGGTATGGTCAACCCTCGCCTAGAAGCGCAAGGGAAAGAGCCGGTAAACATTGCCTCTATTCCGATGGATGATGCGAAGTCGTTCGCCATGCTGCAGCGTTCGGAGTCAACTGCGGTCTTCCAGCTTGAATCCCGCGGTATGAAAGACTTGATTAAACGCCTTCAGCCCGACAGCTTCGAAGATATGATCGCACTGGTTGCCTTGTTCCGTCCGGGGCCGCTACAGTCGGGTATGGTAGATAACTTTATCGACCGGAAACATGGTCGCGAAGAAGTCTCATACCCTGATGCAACTTGGCAACATGAATCGCTAAAAGAAATACTTGAACCGACCTATGGCATCATCCTGTATCAAGAACAGGTTATGCAGATCGCGCAGGTTTTATCAGGCTACACCTTGGGTGGCGCAGATATGTTGCGTCGAGCAATGGGTAAGAAAAAGCCTGAAGAGATGGCCAAGCAGCGTGCCACCTTTGAAGATGGCGCAATCAAGAATGGGGTTGATGGCGAGCTCGCCATGAAGATCTTTGACTTGGTTGAAAAGTTCGCGGGTTACGGCTTTAATAAGTCTCACTCAGCAGCTTACGCCTTGGTTTCGTACCAAACACTGTGGCTAAAAGCGCACTATCCGGCAGAATTCATGGCGGCGGTAATGACTGCCGATATGGATAATACCGATAAAATTGTTGGTCTGGTTGATGAATGTCACCGGATGAAGATCACCTTATTACCGCCCGACGTTAACAAAGGGCTATATCGTTTTAACGTTGATGATAACGGTGCCATTGTTTACGGTATTGGTGCCGTGAAAGGGGTCGGTGAAGGCCCGATTGAAAATATTATTGAAGCCCGAGAAAAAGACGGTCACTTCAAAGATTTATTTGATTTCTGTGCCCGCATTGATACCAAGAAAGTGAATAAGCGAGTCTTGGAAAAACTGATCAAGTCAGGCGCAATGGATCGCTTAGGGCCAAACCGAGCAACCATGATGGCAACGCTCAATGACGCGATTAAGGCAGCGAGCCAGCATCACCAAGCAGAAGCTTTCGGGCAAACGGATATGTTCGGGGTACTCACCGCGGCACCTGAAGAGGTGGAGCACGCGTATGCCAACATTCCGGAATGGCCAGAAAAAGTGTGGCTGGAAGGTGAGCGAGATACACTTGGCTTATATCTAACTGGCCACCCAGTGAATGCCTATGTCAAAGAGTTAAAGCACTATACGACTTGGCGTTTGAAAGATGCTCACCCAACCGGCCGAGATAAAGTGGTGACGGTGGCAGGTTTGGTTATTGCGGCACGTGTTATGACAACCAAGCGCGGTACGCGAATTGGTTTAATGACACTTGATGATCGCAGTGGTCGAATGGAAGTCATGCTGTTCTCTGAACCACTTGAGCGGTATATTGATTTATTAGAAAAAGATAAAATATTAGTCGTTTCTGGACAGGTCAGCTTTGATGATTTCAACGGTGGCCTTAAAATGTCCGCCCGGGAAGTGCTAGATATCTCAGATGCACGAGAAAAACACCTCCGGGGGCTTGCTATCTCAGTCACTGAGAGGCAAATTGATGAACAGTTTTTTGAACGCTTTAGCCGTGTGCTGGAGCCGCACCGGGCAGGTACTGTGCCGGTAAATGTGTATTATCAGCGCTCGAATGCGCGTGCTAAGCTGACCCTCGGGACAGAATGGCGCGTTACCCCAGCAGATCAACTCATCTCCGATCTAAAAATATTGCTGGGTGAAAAGCAAGTAGAGCTTGAGTTTAATTAAATTAGCCCATAGTTATTGAATAATGAAATGATTATGAGCAAAAGGATTGAAGTGGTATGAGCCTGAACTTCCTTGAGTTTGAACAGCCGATTGCTGAACTAGAAGCCAAAATTGAAGCATTACGTGACGTATCACGTCGCGAAGGGTCTGAATCGGTTGATTTAGACAAAGAAATTGAACAGCTTGAGAAGAAAAGCCTAGAGCTAACCAATAAGATTTTTGGTGATCTAGGTGCTTGGCAGGTTGCACAATTAGCGCGCCACCCACAACGTCCATATACTTTTGATTACGTTGAACACATGCTTACCGAGTTCGATGAACTAGCTGGTGATCGTGCGTTTGCCGATGATAAGGCACTGGTTGGTGGTATTGCGCGTCTTGATGGTCGTCCTGTAATGGTTATTGGTCATCAAAAAGGCCGTGAAACCAGAGAAAAAGTACTGCGTAACTTTGGTATGCCTAAGCCGGAAGGTTACCGTAAGGCCCTGCGTCTAATGAAGATGGCAGAGCGCTTTAAAATGCCGATTATCACGTTTATTGATACCGCAGGTGCATACCCAGGTGTTGGTGCTGAAGAGCGTGGCCAATCAGAAGCGATTGCAACCAATCTAAAAGCGATGGCTGGTTTAACTGTACCCGTTATTTGTAACGTTGTTGGTGAAGGTGGTTCAGGTGGTGCACTGGCGATTGGTGTCGGTGACTGCGTTAATATACTGCAATACTCAACGTACTCTGTGATATCACCGGAAGGGTGTGCATCGATACTGTGGCGTGATTCTGACAAAGCCCCACAAGCGGCTGAAGCGATGGGCATGACGGCAGATCGTTTGAAAGAGCTTGAGCTTGTCGACAATATTATTGAAGAGCCACTAGGCGGCGCACACCGTGATCCTGTTGCTATTGCAGGTTCATTGAAAACGCAAATTCTAGCAACATTAGCAGAGCTTGACGCGCTAGATACTGAAGCGCTGCTTGAGCGCCGTTACCAACGCTTGATGAGCTACGGCTACTGCTAAATTTTGCGATACGTATAAGTATCTCTGCAAATCAGATATTAACGGGTCAGCGGTTTCGCTGGCCCGTTTTTTTATCCACTCTGTTCAACGTTGAATTTGGTATCATGTTCAACGCGTTTTTTATTGGATACCCTCATGCTTTACACCCATCTAACCAATGAACTTCAAGCCCACCAGCAGCACACGACTCACTTTATTCTCGCACTCAGTGGCGGGATGGACTCTCGCGTACTACTGCATTTGATGGGGCGCTATTTAAAAGACAATCCTCATATACATTGCCAAGCTGTGCATGTGCATCATGGCTTGAGCCAGCACGCCGATCAATGGGCTGAGCAGTGCTTAGCATGGGCGAAAGAGGCAAGTATTCCATGTGCAGTGGAGCGTGTGGTGCTTGATCTTGGGAAGGGTAAAAGCTTAGAGCAGGAGGCACGTGTTGCCCGCTATGAAGCACTAGCGAAGCATATGCAGCAAGGCAGTACATTGTTAACGGCTCAACATGCTGATGATCAGCTTGAAACCGTGTTACTTGCGCTTAAGCGAGGCAGTGGTCCGGCTGGGTTGTCAGCGATGCCTGCATTAACGTCGTTTTCTTCAGGCGAGCACTGGCGACCTTTGCTTGGAGTGACTCGCGGAGATGTTGAGCAATATGCGGCATTGCAGCAGTTACAATGGGTTGAAGACGAAAGTAATCGTGATGAACGTTATGATCGTAATTTCTTACGGCATAACGTGGCGCCTCTGCTGACTGACCGCTGGGCTGGAATACGAAAGTCGGTGGCGCGCAGTGCCGCATTGTGTGGTGAGCAGGAGGCATTACTGCAGGAATTGTTGGCGGATAAATTAGTCCACGCGTTACATCCCGATCAAAGCTTAAGCATTGCGGGACTAGGCAGTGAGCGACAAGGAAAAGCATTGATACGTCAATGGCTCTCCTTGCAAAATGTACTGATGCCCTCTCAAGCCCAACTTGAACAAATATGGCATAACGTTATTTTGGCAAAAGCGGATGCTAATCCTAAACTTTGTTGGAGCCAATATGAGGTGCGCCGTTTCGAGCAGCGCTTATATATTTTGGAGCAATGGCCTGATGTGAGCCAGCAAGTACTCACGTGCCAACTCGAGCAGCCATGTTGTTTACCGTATGATTTAGGTACGGTGACGTTAGCGAAAAGTGAACATGGCACCTTGCGTTTGCCAACAAAAAATGAGCCTGTGACGATTAGGTTCGAGCCCGCCGGGTTGGCTGTTCAGCCTGTTGGCCGAGTCGGTAAGCGTAAGCTTAAAAAGCTGTTTCAAGAACATGGCGTACCGAGCTGGAATCGACGCCGAACCCCTTTGTTGTTCTATGGTGAGGCGTTAGTCGCGGTTGCTGGATTGTTTGTTGTTGAGGGTTTTGCTGGTAATGATTGTGACTTAGAGTGGCGTAATTCTGCATTCAAGGTGCAATATTAGGTGAAACAAGGCACAATTTAATTGGCTCTATCGTGACTGATATGCTGGTCACGATTTAAGTGTATGGACAACAAACAATAAGAAAAGAGGACCTGATGAAGAAAGTTTTTGCGATAGCAATGTTAGCAGCAGTAGTTTCCAGCCCGGTAATGGCGGCAGGTGATGCCGATGCCGGTAAAGCCAAGGCGGCAGTATGTGCAGCCTGCCATGGGGCAAATGGCATTGCTGTGATCCCAGGTTACCCAAACCTAAAAGGGCAGAATGAACAATACCTTGTGAATGCCTTAAAAGCCTATAAGAACAAAGAGCGTACTGGCGGGATGGCCATGGTAATGCAGCCACAGGCATCAATGCTCAATGATGATGATATTGCCAATGTCGCCGCTTATTTTGCAAAAATGTAAAAACGCCGCTTCGATATAGCCAATATATTATAGACCGCAGAAAGACCTTTAAACGGGTGTTTGCTGCGGTTTTTTTATATCGATAATAACTGTAAAGCAAAATTTCCATCTACCTGTTCATCTTTTATCCAAATGAATGCTCTACGGTTGCGTAAAAAGTCAGAACACATTATTGTACTAGCACACTGATACATTAATGTTGTTTAGGAGTCATTATGAGTAAACCATCCACACTTGGGGGCGCATGTATTATCGCCAGTGTTTGTGTTGGGGCAGGCATGCTTGGGTTACCGAGCGCGGGTGCGGGTGCGTGGACGTTATGGAGTGTGATTGCCATTTCTGTCACGATGATCATGATGACTTTATCCGGATGGTTATTGCTAGAATCACTTAAGCATTACGAATTTAAATCGTCATTCAATACAGTCACCAAAGACTTATTAAGCAAAAAAGTAAATGTTATTAATAACCTATCGCTTTATTTTGTCGGTGGGATCCTGCTCTATGCGTATATATCATCATCTGGTATGATTTTTAGTGAAATGCTCGGTGTCTCGCGTGAATTGGCTTCTGTGTTGTTTGTCGCAGTCTGCTCGGCCTTTGTCTTGCACTCTACCCGTGCAGTGGATCGTATTTCTATTGTGCTGATCCTGTTTATGATCATCAGCTTTGTTCTGGGTATTTCAGGTTTAGCTTCGAATATCAGTGTGCCGGTATTGTTTGAACAAGGCCAGGTTGAAACCCCTTACTCGGCTTATGCGTTAGCCTTATTGCCAGTCGCGTTAACGTCATTTGGCTACCATCATTCAGTGAGTACGATGCGTGATTACTACCAAGATGAGTACATAGCCAAAAAAGCCATTCTTGGCGGTACAGTCATAGCCCTTACGTTTTATTTGGGATGGGTGATCAGCATTTTTGGCAATGTACCCCGTGAGGCATTTGGTCCTGTTGTGACTGCAGGTGGTGGTGTGGATGCCTTGATGTCAGCACTTACTTCTGCGATAGATTCAAATAGCATTAAACAAGCACTGCATATCTTCTCTATTGCTGCGATTGTCTCATCTTTCATCGGTGTTGGTCTGGGTGTGTTCGATTACTTGGCTGACTTCTTTGGCTTTGGCGATACCAAGCAAGGGCGACTAAAAACCTGGGGAGTGACTTTTGTTCCACCATTGGTGTTCTCGCTAGTGGCACCGTTTGGTTTTGTTGCCGCGATTGGTCTAGCTGGTGCTGCTGCTACGATTTGGACTTGTATCATCCCTGCTGTATTGGCTAAAACATTACGTCAAAGAGTGCCGGAACAAGAAGGTTTTGTTGTTCCAGGAGGGAATGTGACAATCTATGTAGTGATCGCATTCGGGGTACTGACAGCCGCTTTCCATTTACTGGCGATGGCGAACCTACTGCCTGTCTTTAAAGGCTAGGGTAACAGTGAAGTAAACGCTGAGTCTGTATTAGTACAATAAAAAACGGAAGCCGAGGCTTCCGTTTTTTATTGCCGATAGCTTTATCGAAACTGCTTGGCTTCCGGCAGGTAATCAAACCCCGCTCCGGCGAGTTTGGTTATCAGCTTGTCTTTATCGATATCGTAGTATTTGACCAAGCCATCCAGATCGCTAAATTCATCGCGGATCTTCATGTTGACGATACTCATCAGCATGACAGGATCCATGCTCTCAAAGTTGTTTAAGTCCATTAGGCGTCCTCGTGATCGCTCATCAATAAGTTAGCGGCTGCAAAAGCAGCGCGTTCACGCACATCTTTTGGTAGCTCCTCATTAGCGGCAATAAAGTCGAGGGTTTTGACTGCACAATGAATCGCATTTGGGATATAGCCCAGTTCGCCACCGCCAATTTGGGCGTAAGTCATACGGATCAGTTCACAGCATTCAAAAACTTTCATTGGGTTTCCTTACATAAACAGTGATTTCGTCAGTATGCTCGTTCTGAAAAGAGAAATATCAAACAAGACTGATGAAATAGCTATCGTTTTCACTATACCAGATTGATGGGAGGTGGGCAGTAACAGTGATTTGAGCTGGTTACTTATTGCGCTTATGGCTATATAAATGGCGGTCAGCACGATCAACTAATAACGTACTGCTATCACCTTTTTGATAGGCACTAAAGCCGCAAGAGTAACCGATTTTTAGCGTGCGCAGAATCGCATCTTCAGCCATAAATTGATCGACCCGTTGGATCACATGAGCAGCTGATTTATCTGTCGCCGGTTGAAGAAGCACGGCAAACTCATCGCCACCAATACGGTAGCAGCGATCTGAAGCCCGTACTGAATTTTTAATGAGACGTCCAAAATGGCGAATGACTTTGTCACCGTCAGGGTGGCCAAAACGGTCATTCACCTGCTTGAAGTTATCCAAATCAAACATAACCATTACCAGCCCAACATTGCGTCGCTCACTGATCGCAATCGCATGGGTAATGTCTTGCTCGAAACAGCTACGGTTACCAAGCCCCGAGAGGTAATCACGAAGTGCCATGTTTTTGACGCGACGGTATTCAATGGCACTCATTAAAGGGCCGGCAAATAGGCGGTGATATGTATGAAGAAGATTCACTTCATCTCTATCAAGCGGATAGGGGGTGCAATATTGTAATTTACCGAGCTCATTTGCACTGAAGCGAAGGATAAAGGTTTGGCGGTATTCGGTTGCTGAGCCGCGTCGTATCGGGGTTGTTGTGTCATCTAACTCCCAGATCAGGCGGCTAATATCAATTTGCTTTTCGACTTCTCGGGCGAACACTTCAAATAACACGGCTAGATCAAGCTTTCCCTGTAGCTTTTGCAGGATCAACAGGCGCTGATCAGCCCCAAGGGGTTTTTTCCTTGGTTTGTGTTCATCTGCCAGAATGTTGTTCCAGAGGCTCGGATCCATATTAGCGTCAAATAAATGTTAGGAAGATTACTATAGGCAAAAATTAAGCCATTTCAATAGCTAGGTAACTTTTTTGTTAATAATTGACTGATTTATTTTAAGAAATCGCGAAGGTTCGACTCTTTTTCGAGCGTATCTTCATAGCCCATATTGATAAGGGCTTGTATATAGGCTGGTTCAAATAAGATGTAGCTGGTGATCGCGGCATCATCTTTTGGGCTGATACCTGCGAGTCGCATGAGGGTTCGTGTCATAGGAGGAAGCTGGCAATAATAGTTTTGCGCTAGGGGCTCGAATGACTGGCTTGGTGATAAGTGAATATGATTGACAACTTTCATCCCTTGGTCACGTTGAGCGTCAAGCGGGAGATGAGACAATAAAGAATTGGTGCGTGATAGATTTTCAAGATCAGCGGTCAGGGTATCACTGAATATGGTGTCCATGAGATGACCCCCTAATGTTGCCAGCCCTGGCGCTCGGGTATGATCACGCTCATCGAGTTTTTGATTGATTAAATCGATGATCAGTATCTTATCAGCGCCCATTTTAAGCGAGGGACGTAGCGGGGCGAGTTGGTGAATTGAGCCATCACCGTAATAAGCTCTGCCTATGCGAGTGGCGGGAAAAACAAGGGGAATGGCTGCGGATGCCAACAAATGCTCAGTGCTGATCAGCGCCCGTCGCCCTTTTGACTTGGCGCGGTCCCATTCGCTAATCGCCTGCTGGCCTTGGAAAAAGCTGACAGAGTGCCCACTCTTATAGCTTGAAGCAGTGATAGATATTCCGTGTAAATTACCTGCGGTTATTTGTTTTTCCAGGCGGTGATAATTATTAACTTGATTAAGTAATTGGCGCAATGGACGGTTATTGAGTAAACCAAATGGTGGTCTTTCATGATGTGATGATTGTAAACGGGCAAACCATTGGTTAGCGAGATACCCCGTCATACCAGTAGGGCTAGTTTTGAAGATACGGCGACTATGAAGGCGTGACCAAATCCATTCGAGCTTCTTTACGCCAAGCCGAAAGCAAGACGCATAACTGGCAATCGAGATTGCATTGATTGCCCCAGCAGATGTCCCGCAATAGATACTGAAAGGGCTATGGTGAACGCGTGGGTACCACTCGGAAATGGCTTTTAATACCCCGACTTGGTAAGCCGCTCTTGCCCCTCCGCCTGTCAGTAACAAACTGATCTTTGGCTGTTCCTTTGCCATTTATTATCCTTGTGATGCGCCTACTTCTAACTATACACCGAACCTGAAGAAGGTGTTTATCCGCCAAAGAGCTTGTGAGTGATATCCATAAAAAAGAGACAAAAAAAAGCCTCCATATAGGAGGCTCTCGAATCAGCTTTCATTGAGGTTAAGCGATTTTTTGCTTAACTAGCTCAACGATATCTGTAATGGCAACAGCTTCTTTAGTACCAGCACGACGGTCTTTGTATTCCATCTCGCCGTTTTCTAGGCTGCGGTTACCAATAACGATGGTGTGAGGAATACCGATCAGTTCGTGATCTGCAAACATTACACCTGGACGTTCTTTACGGTCATCGAATAGCACTTCGATACCCGCAGCTGTTAGATCAGCGTAAAGCTTTTCAGCTGCCGCTTTCACTTCTTCAGACTTCGCCATATTCATTGGTACGATAGATACCTGGAACGGTGCAATAGCAGCAGGCCAGATAATACCGTTATCATCGTGATTCTGTTCGATAGCAGCAGCAACAACACGGGTACAACCAATACCGTAACAGCCCATCTCCATGATAGTGTTTTTACCATCAGGACCAAGAACCGATGCATTCATTGATGTCGAGTAGTTGTTACCTAGTTGGAATATGTGACCAACTTCGATACCGCGTTTAAGTAGAAGCGTACCTTGACCACATGGGCTTGGATCACCTTCAACTACGTTACGTAGGTCTTCAACTTGGCCTAGCTCAACGTCACGACCCCAGTTAATACCGAAGTGGTGTTTATCGTCGATGTTAGCACCTGCACCGAAATCGCTCATTACCGCAACAGAGTGGTCAACGATGAATGGCAGATCAAGGCCGACAGGGCCTAGTGAACCTGGGCCAGCACCGATCAATGCACGGATTTCTTCTTCCGTCGCCATTTCTAGTGGTGAAGCCACTTCTTTCAAGTTTTCAGCTTTGATTTCGTTTAGCTCGTGATCACCGCGGATGATCAGGGCAACAAGATCAGCATCTACTTCTTCAGAGGCTTTAACAAACAGTGTTTTTACTGTTTTCTCGATAGCGATATCAAACTGCTCAACCAACTCGGCAATGGTTTTTGCGTTTGGTGTGTCAACCAATGTCATTTCAACCGTTGCATCAGCACGTGTCGCTGTTGGCGCTACAGCTTCAGCTTTCTCGATGTTAGCTGCGTAGTCAGACTCGGTAGAGAAGGCAATAAGATCTTCACCGCTCTCTGCAAGTACATGGAACTCGTGCGAACCAGAACCACCGATAGAGCCGGTGTCAGCCAATACTGGACGGAAATCTAGACCCATGCGGGTGAAAACATTGCAATATGCCTGGTGCATTTCTGCGTATGTTTCTTCTAAACTTTCTTGGTTTAGGTGGAACGAGTATGCATCTTTCATGATGAACTCACGAGAGCGCATTACACCAAAACGTGGACGTACTTCATCACGGAATTTAGTCTGAATTTGATACAGGTTCAGCGGAAGCTGCTTGTATGACTTAACTTCGTTGCGAACCATGTCGGTGATCACTTCTTCGTGCGTCGGACCTAACACAAACGGTCGATCGTGGCGGTCAGCGATACGTAGGAGCTCGGGACCAAACTTGTCCCAACGGCCTGTTTCATGCCATAGATCAGCAGGCTGAACTACGGGCATAATCATTTCGACTGAACCGGCATTGTTCATTTCTTCGCGAACAATGTTTTCGACCTTACGCAGAACACGCAGACCTGTAGGTAGCCAGGTGTAAAGACCTGAAGCCAGCTTACGGATCATACCTGCACGTAGCATCAGCTGGTGGCTGATAACTTCTGCGTCGTTTGGAGTCTCCTTCAGCGTTGAAAGAAGATATTTACTGGTACGCATTGATGGTATCCGTTGTTTGATATAAAAGAGAATAAGGGGAGAATGCCCCAACCACTCAACGTGGCGATAACCGCATATACTACCAGCCATTTGGCTGTTCGCCAAAGGGAACAAGCGTGCGAGGAATCTTTTAGCTGAGTTTAGCCTTTTCTAGTGACGTCACCAGCACTTGCTCGTCGCTGACTGTGAATTTTACATTGTAGTCAAATAAATGAACGGCGTACTCTTTGGTATCGATTTTGCCCTTTTTGTAAGCGGGGCGGGGATCTTGCGCCAATACCTCTTCAATTACCGCACGCTGCTGCGCCTGTTGGTGTCCATCAAGCTGCGACTCTACTTGTGCCGAAAATACTACGGGTAAGGTCTTTGGCTGCTCGGTAGCAAACCCACCTTGCGCCTCTGGTAAGCTGTCTGAGTAGGGGATATATGGTTTGATATCAACAATCGGCGTTCCGTCAACTAAGTCTACGCCACCGAGCTCGATGATCACATCACTGCCTTGCTGGCGAACCCCTTTTAACTCTACCGCTGACATGCCTATACCGTTAGGGCGAAAGGTTGCTCGACTAGCAAAAACGCCGATACGTTCGTTGCCACCAAGCCGCGGAGGCCTGACGGTTGGTCGCCAACCTGCATCAAGGTTTTGATCAAACAGAAAGAGTAGCCACAGGTGGCTAAATTGCTCGATACCTCGAACCGCTTCAATGGCATTCGCTTCTCCTTGGAGAACAATTTCAGAGCGTGCGCTAGGAACGAGTCCGGGCTGGCGTGGAACGGCAAACTTTTCTTTATAAGGAGAGCGGATAATACCGATCGGTTCAATTTGGTACGACATAACAATTCCGGCCTGTGGAGATTGACGCAGAACATAGCATTATGGCCAAGGCAAAAAAAGCCCTAGCATAAGCTAGGGCAATTCAATCTCAGAGAGTACCGTTAAGAGGGAGATTACCAACCCTTAACCACACCACCTTGGAAGATTTCTTGTGCTGCAGTATAAACAGTATCTGACTGATACGCTTTGATGAACGTCTGCACATTTTCTGCATTTACGTTATCTTCACGAGCAACAATCAGGTTAACGTATGGTGATTCTTTATCTTCAACAAATACACCATCGCGCTCTGGCGTTAGGTTGATGCTGCTTGCATAAGTAGTGTTGATGATAGCTAGCTGAACATCATCTAAAGAACGCGGTAGCTGAGCGGCTTCCAGTTCAACAATTCTTAGGTTTTTCGGGCTTTCAACAATATCCAGTACTGTTGCTGTTAGGCCAGCACCTTCTTTTAGCGTTAATAGACCTTGTTGCTCAAGTAACAGTAATGAACGGCCAAGGTTAGTCGGGTCGTTCGGTACCGCAATTTGATCGCCGTCTTTTAGCTCATCCAAAGATGTAATTTTCGTTGAGTAAGCAGCAATAGGGTAAACAAAGGTGTTACCTGCAACTGCAAATTTGTAACCACGGTCAGTGATTTGCTGATCAAGGTACGGCTTGTGTTGGAAGGCGTTAACGTCAATAGAGCCTTCTTCTAGCGCTGCATTTGGTGAGACATAGTCAGTGAAAGTGATAAGTTCAACATCAAGACCGTACTTGTCTTTGGCTTCTTTCGCTGCCACTTCAGCAACTTGTGCTTCAGCGCCCGCCATTACCCCAATTTTTATTTTGCTGTTATCAACAACGGCTTCTTTGTCGCCACAACCTGTTAGTACTAGCGCAGATGCTAGGCCAGCAACGGCAAAAATGCTCTTCAAATTAAACGCCATGTTATTTCTCCTTAAATCGGGGTTTTCCGTAATTCTAGATAGTAATTGTCTTTTATATGTCTTTTATACGTCTTTTAAATCGTGTTCTTTTAGCGATGATCGAAACGCTTAACGAGGTGATCACCGGCAGATTGAATAATCTGCACTAAGATGACCAGCATGACCACGGTGATTAACATGACTGTGCCATCAAATCGCTGGTAGCCGTATCGGATACCGACATCACCTAGGCCACCGCCGCCAACCGTTCCTGCCATCGCTGAATAACTGACAAGAGTAACCAATGTAATCGTTACGGCATTAACAATACCCGGTAATGCTTCTGGTAATAATACCTTACTGATGATTTGGCTTGGTTTTGCCCCCATAGCTTGTGCGGCTTCAACTAAGCCCGTAGGTACTTCAAGTAGTGCGCCTTCAACTAAACGGGCAATAAATGGTATTGCACCAACGGTCAGTGGCACGATAGCTGCAGCAGTACCGATGGAACTACCGACAACGAAGCGGGTAAAAGGAATTATTGCCACAAGTAAGATAATGAATGGGATCGAACGGCCAATATTGGTCACGATACCGAGTACTTTGTTGACGATAGGGTTTGCCAGCAAACCGTTTTCTTTGGTCAGGTGCAGTGCAACGCCCACGGGGATACCGATCAAAAAGCCAATAAGTCCTGATACAAAGACCATTACCAGCGTCTGGCCTAGGGCATCAATTAGCAGTTGAACTAGACGTTCGTTTTCTGTCCACCAGGTTACAACAGATTCAAGCAACATAACCTAATACCTCTACATTGACTTTATGATCACGAAGGAAGGCAATGGCCTGTTCCGCAGCTTGCTCGGTACCGAATAATTCAGCCAACATAAGGCCAAATTTAACGCCCCCAGCATAGTCCATATCTGAACTTAGAATACTGATATCAATATTAAACTCACGGGCGACTTGTGATATCAACGGCGCATCTACCGACGCTCCCGTAAACTCAAGGCGTACTAATGGGTAGCTGTTATCGATACGGGTTTCAACCATGCGTGCACGGTAATCTTCAGGAATTGAGAGATCTAGCGTTGAGCGGATGAACTCACGAGCAAGGGCTGTTTTGGGATGAGCAAAGATATCACCGACAGGGCCTTTTTCGACCAGCTCACCATCTCCGATAATTGCCACTTGTGAACAAATACTTTTGACCACGTCCATCTCATGGGTAATAAGTAAAATGGTTAGGTTTAATTTGCGGTTGATCTCTTTGAGTAACTCTAAAATAGATTGAGTTGTCGCGGGATCAAGTGCGCTGGTGGCTTCATCACAAAGCAGTACTTTCGGATCAGAAGCCAAGGCACGAGCAATGGCAACCCGTTGCTTTTGTCCGCCGCTTAAATTTGATGGGTATGTTTCACTTTTATCAGCCAAACCGACTAAGGCAAGAAGCTCATTGACCTTCTTTTCGATAGCATCTTTCGATGCGCCTGCCAGTTCAAGCGGTAACGCGATATTTTTGAAAACAGTACGGGATGAAAGCAGATTGAAATGTTGGAAAATCATGCCAATTTTTCGGCGAGCTTGGGTTAGCTCTTGGCTTGATAGCATAGTGAGATCGGTGCCATCAACAATGACATGACCGCTAGTTGGTTTTTCCAAAAGGTTAACACAACGGATCAGGGTACTTTTACCTGCACCGGAAGAGCCTATTACGCCGAAGATCGTGCCTTGTTCAATGGTAAGGTTAATATCACGCAGCGCGTGGATCTCCCTTTCCCCCTGATAGAACACCTTGTTAACTCTATTTATTTCTATCATTGTTCATCCTGAATCATATGCCGTATATGTTATTACTTATCGTGAAGCGTTAATGGCATATTGTCATGTTGTTTTATGTGTTTGCATTATTTTTATCACGTGAGATAACGGTTAGCTAATCTCATCTATTGCGTTGATGCTATTGGCTAAGACAAATGAAGTCAATAGATATTTTTACGTCTAGACGTCCAAACGGCTTTATAGCCATTTAAACTCAATGATTACAGAAATTGAATAACTGAGCAGCAACGGTGATAAAGAGGTGAATCCAGCAGCGACCCATGTCATAATTTGACGACTACAATACAGCTAGACAGAGGGCTGACGCTTGGCTAAACCAGCAGTTTTTATCGATCGTGATGGTGTGATTAATGTTGATCATGGTTACGTACATACCGTGGATGACTTCGAGTATGTTGAAGGTGTCTTTGATGCCTGCAAACAGCTAAAGGCGATGGGGTATATGCTTGTTCTGGTGACCAACCAAGCTGGGATCGCTCGAGGCATGTATACCGAAGATGACTTTCTAACCCTGACTGAGTGGATGGACTGGAACTTTGTCGATAACGGTGTTGAGTTCGACGGTATTTATTATTGCCCGCATCACCCAACGGAAGGCAAGGGTGATTACCTGCAAGACTGTGATTGTCGCAAACCAAAGCCGGGAATGTTTATTTCAGCCCGTGATTTCTTGAAAATCGACATGGCGAACTCGGTGATGATTGGCGATAAAGCTGATGATATGGAAGCGGCTGCAGCGGCAGAAGTAGGGACTAAAATTTTGGTTCGTACGGGTAAGCCAGTAACTGAAACGGGTGAGAGTATCGCAACCGTTGTACTTGATAGCGTAGCAGATGTACCGACATGGTTGGCAGCACGCTAACTGCACGGTGACGTTGCTATATAAGAAGGTCGCTGAGGCGGCCTTTTTTATGGGCTAAACATTGGCGAATTACGCCATAATATGACTATATATTCACCACTGCATGTTTTCTTCATAAATGCCCCCCTTTATTTCCCTTTTGTTTCAGTGGCTTAAGGTTTGGCATGTAAACTGCAATATTTCAGTTTCTAATACTGGGAATGTAAGGAGAGAGACATGAATACAATAGCTGCTGGTTGTTTGGTGCTGTTTTCGACGATAAGTACCGCTTATGCACACGCCGATGAGAAGAGTGATGTACGGTGGCATGATGATCTTAACGTTGTAATGGCCGAACAAAAGCGCGCTGTTGTTGAGTCGTTAAATGCAAAAAATCGTCACCAGGTCGTGATGTCGCTACAGCAATCCCATCAACAAGTGATGAATGACGCCTTGATACCTCGCTCGGCAGATCCTATCTATGTTGCTCAGCCACGGATAGAGCAACCGGATACGGATAAAATCGAGATAGCGAGTAAGTAAACATATCGATTAGAGATAAAAAACGGGAAGCTAATGCAGTGCAAAAGCTTCCCAAAAGAGTGTGACTGACTCACACACAGATCACTGGTAATTGGTTGAAAGGTTAGCTTTGATCTTTTAGAAATGTTATCCACGGTATGGCTGCAGATTTCATTTCTTTTGATTTCGCAGCGGACTGCATCGCTTGCAAAGCACGACTTGGTTGTTCAAGCTCAAAGTAGGCCATACCTCTCAGGTAGGCCAATTCAGCTTTATCATCCAAAGTGGCATTAGCGACAACCTGTTGTGTAAATACAGTTGCTTGTTGGTATTGCTGGGCTTGTAACATCAAACGGGTAATTTTCAGTTGCGCTTTTGTCGTTTGCTCAAGCTCGAAAGCGTGTTGGTACGCCAAAATAGCACTATCAATTTCTTTTGCTTGCTGCCAAAAGCTTGCTAGTCGCTCAATATTTTCTTTTGATTGAGTGACACGGCCTGTATCCATTTCAGCTTGCAGTGTTTTCGCTGCGCGATAAGGGATCCCACGGTAGGCCTGGAAATTCACTAAACGCAGTATTTCTTTTTCACTCTCTAAGAGATCGAGCTTGTAGGCTGCCTCTAAGGTTGCTAACGAATTTCGCTCTTGGTTCAGCTCCATATAAACACCAGAAAGCTGCATCCAGTAACGCTTCTTTTTCGGATACTTATTGGTTAGTGTTTTTAGCACCCCCGCGACGCTTTTAAACTGCTTCAACTCGTAATGCGATGCCATCAACAGTAAGTACCATGATTCACTGGGTGATGGGCTCATTGCGATTGCTTGTTTCACCGGTGAGATGGCACTTTTATAGTCTTCCAATTGAACATAGGCGCTGGCCAACGTGATGTAGGCATGGGCTTGTGGTTTCTCCTCCGTTGTTTCTACCACTTCAAACCAGTGCTTCATGGTATTAACCGATTGCTTAAACTGCTCTTCGGCTAAATACAACTGGGCCAAGCTATAGCGAACTTGCTGTGCAACGGGCACTGGAAGCGCGTCAAGGGCTAGTGACTTTGCAAAGTACTCTGCTGCTTTCGAGTAATTATCACGCAATGAATATAAAAAACCCATTTGCTGTAGCAGTACAGCGCGGTCATATTTCTTGGCCTTGGTTCCCTCTAGTGCATCGCTTAGTTTCTCTATGGCGTCGTTGTAGCGTTCTGTCGCGATTAACTCCTGTACTTTATTAACGGTTCGAAAGGTGCGGTCACTGAGTTCAGGGCTGCTCTTGGCCACGGCCGGAGCCGCAAGGGCTCCGACTAGCAAGAATAATGAAGCCAGCAAATGTTGATAGTATTTCTGCATTGTGACTCCTTAGTTGATTGAGAACTCAATTTCCTGAGACAAACGTGCGCTTACAGGCTTTCCATCAACCTGCTTGGGTTTGAATGTCCATTTGGATACCGTTTTTCTGGCCGCTTTTCCAAGACCTAAACGGCGGGGATCTTCTTTTAAGACTTTTACATCTTCGACCGCACCACGGGCATTGACTGTAAATTCGAGTAATACCACGCCACTTTCAATACCTGCTCGGGCTGCTTTACGCGGCATTTGCGGCTGGAAAGTTGCCAGAGGAACGGGGCCGCCATTTCCGGCTAACTTCGCCCCGCCACCTTGGCTATAATGACCAAGTACTGAGCCGCCGGTTACATTTACCGGAAGATCCAGCTTGGGCATATCCATCGGGATTTGCTCCATCACTGGTTTCACCGTTGAGGTGATCTTCATTTCAGGCGGCGGTGGTGGCTTTTTCGGTGGCGGCGGCTTGGGTAGCTCGCGTTTTTTCTCCTGTACTTTTTCTTCTGATTTAACGCGAATGAAATCAACCATTCTCAGGTCATCATTCGACGTTAGCTCGTGACGCTCTTTATTAACGAGCTTGTCCATCCCCCAGAACAACCCAAGGGAGACAACGAGCGCCAGTGCTAATGAGGCCAGATACCGCATAAGCTTAATCCTTATTCGTTGCGGCGATGGAGATGCTTTGTACACCCGCCATTCTTATCTGGTCCATGACTTTCACGACGATACCGGATTTGGCCTCTTCGTCAGCTTGGATCACAACAGCACCGTCTGGGCTCTCTGCGCGTAGGCGTTCAATATTCGCGCGCACGGCATCCACTTCGATTCGACGTTTATCAACCCATACATCCCCGGCGGCGCCTACCGCAACCATGATGTTTCCTTTTTTCACGGTCTGCGCAGTGTTGGCGCTTGGGCGATTGACATCAATACCGGCTTCTTTAACAAAGGAGGTTGTGACAATAAAGAAGATCAACATAATGAACACGATGTCGAGCATCGGTGTCATATCGATGGCTGCTTCGTCACTGCTTTCGCTGCTATAGCGTCTTTTCATGACTTATACCTCTAAATTCCGTTTACTTAGGCAAAATGCTTTAATGTGTCTTCCAGCTTTTGCGTGGAGACTTTAGCTAGATGGTCGAGCCGTGAGCTGAAAAATAGCCCTGATAATGATGCGACCATGCCAGCAAGCGTTGGGATTGTTGCCTTTGATATTCCCGAAGCCATTGCTCGGGGGCTTCCTGTTCCGATGATTGCCAAAATATCGAATACCTGAATCATTCCCACCACCGTGCCGAGTAACCCCAATAGCGGGCACAACGCGATAAGCACTTTGATAACGGGTAATCCACGTTTATTTTCGATGTCTTGGATCGAGACTATCTCTTGGCGGATCATTTTGGCGTTCCAGCTTTGGTGCTCTGAGCGGGCAGCCCATTTAGCCTCCGCTTTTTTTATTGACCGCGGCAGCACTGCGGCAAAGTAAAACCAGCGTTCAAGCAATACAGTCCAGAGCATCAGGCTAAGCACGAAGAGCGCCATTAATACATCGCCGCCCATGCCGAGAAATCGTCGGATGGATTCCACTTCTTCAATTAACCACCACATAGTGCCTCCTTAGCTGTCGGCAGAATGCAGCTTTTCCTGATAGCGGGCGATAAAGCCTGCACTTTGCTCTTCCAGTGTTTGTACTAAGCGACGGCTCTTGCTATGGACAAGGGTATAGAAGAATAGCAATGGAATAGCGACAACAAGACCAAGCATGGTGGTCACCAGCGCTTCAGAAATGCCGCCAGCCATCAGTTTGGGATCGCCAGTACCGAATAGAGTAATGGCTTGGAAAGTACCGATCATTCCCATGACTGTACCGAGTAGACCAAGTAATGGGGCGACCGAGGCAAAGAGTTTAATAGAGCCAACAAAGCGTTCAATGCGAGGTGCATTACGTAAGATCACTTCATCAAATTTGGCTTCAAGATCTTCAAGGTTATTACCGCTGTGTCCAAGGTAAGCCTCCATAATTTCACCTAAAGGGTTGCCATTGATAACGCTTTCAGATTTGGCTTGTTTATTCATCTTGCGGCTAATGATTGTTAGACGGAAGTAGCAAAAGAGAGCAATAATTGCGCCTATCGCACCCATACCTAATATTACGTAACCAACTAAACCACCTTGATCTACACGTTCTTGTACGGTTGGACTTTGTACCAGCAGAGACAGAATAACGCCGCGAGAAGGGTCGATAAATAATGGCTCATAGCTATTGTTTGCACTTTCAAATCCAGGCACGTTACGCATGATGTTCTTGCTTGGCTGGCGTGATAGCTCTTCAAATTTTCCGGTTTGCGGTACATAGGTGATGTATTTACCGTCTGAAATGGCATTGAATTCACCGATCAGGGTAACGTCTTGAACGGCTTCTTTACCTTCGCCGTAAACGACCGTTGCTGGGGTGGTGGTGGTGTCACCAGAAACAACTACTTGTTGTAGAATAGTGTGCCAGAAGGCCTCTAGCTCTAGGGTTGAAGGTAGCTCCTTGCTTTCGGCAAGCTTGGTGAGTAACGCATTTCGCTCAGGAAACTGAACCGCATTTTGCGAGGCAGCAAACAGCCCTTTAAATTCCCCTGCATACTGGCGAACAACACCAAACATTTCACCTAGCGTACCAGAGCGTTGGCGTAGGGTTTCCGTTAATACGGTGAGCTCTTTATCGTTGCTATCAAAGGTTGCTTTGAGCTTATCGCCACGCTGAGTCTCTGCTAACAATTCTGCCTTGGCTTGTTTCAGTAGCGCGGCTTGGTCGTTGCGGTCGATACGGAACTCAGCTTCTCGAAGCTTGCTTTCTTTTGATTCAACAATGCTATTAGATTTTACCGATTTTAATAACTCAGCCAGTGATGTTGGCGTTTCGGCTTGTGCGGGGCTAGCTAACAGTAGCCCTGCAACTAAGGCTGCTGCCAGTGATTTGAATCCGTTCATTATTCTTCCTCCCCGGCAAAAACAGGTAGTTTGATCAGTGATGGTGGTGCTTGTTTCTTGGCGATACGCAGACCTTGCTGGACGGCAATACGGTAGCTTTGTGGCAGGGTTTCCCATTGGCGAGTTTGTTGATTCCACATCCCAGTTTCACCACCATCGGGTGATTGATAAAGTAGGGCGGTACGGCCAATGCGTAGGAAGTCGTAGGTAACGGTTTCACCGTTACGCTCAAGGCTGGCTTTGTAAGATTCAATCGAACGGGAGAAGCCTTCTTCTATCTGATAGGCTTCCATTACTTTACGGAATTTTTCTGATGTGGTGACATCGGCGCGGTCCATTAATTCTCGTAATTCATTGATCCGTAGTACGCGCTCTTGAGATTGAAACGGCAAATCAAGCACCACAAACTCGTCTAAGGCATCAATCATTTTTAGTGTCAGTGGAACCACTTCCATTGCGGTTTGATCGATTTGCGCTATTTGACGATTCAGTGAATCCAGTTCACCTTGCTGGGAGTCGACCATTCGACTAATTTGCGTGTTATACACGTTCATGCTGTCGATTTGGCGCAACAGGCCTTTGTATTCCGCTAGCATTGCTTCGGTGTCATCTGCGTATGTATCGATTTTAGTCTGTGAGGCTGCGGCAGACTTGTCTGCTTTGCTCTGGTTTGCAACGACCGAGCCCGTATTGGCCGCAAAGGCTGGTGCGCTGAGAGTGAGTATGGCGGCAGTGATTGCACTTACGCCAAAGTCCTTTAACGTCATAGTTACATCCTTGTCAAAGTGTTAGTCAGTCAGAAAAGGGCGCGAGCTGAACTCGCGCCTGATTGTTATTAGAATTTGACGTTGACATTGGCGTAGTAGAAACGCCCTGCTACGTCATAGGTGGTTGAGTCCGTATTTGCTGCAAGAGTATCTAGCATCAACGGTGGCTCTTTATCGAATAGGTTGTTGATGCCCAAAGATAGCTTGATATTGTCGTTCACAAGATATGAACCCGTGATATCGTGATAAACCACGGTTGGAACATTGAATTCATATTGGTCTTGATCAACCCCTGGTAGTTCGTAGGTTACGCTGTCAATAAGGCGTGTAGTCCAGTTGGCCGTCCAAAGTTCTTGCGATAAACCAAGGTTTAATGTTGAGCGGTACTGGGCAAAGTGGCCGATCTGATCACTGATAAACTTACCCGCGTAGTCGATAACGGTACCGTCAGGTTGTTCGACTTCGTATTTCAGTAGATAGGTGTTTTCCCAATTCGCTCTGAAGGTTAACTCGTCAAAGTCATAGCGGTAGCGAACGTTGAAGTCGATGCCGTCGGTTTTCAAGCCGCCAAGGTTGGTATAGCGCGCATCAATCGACTGAATATTGCCATTGTCAAAACGGGTGATACTGTCACAATATTCGCCAGTGGCTTCACACTGATCGAGCATGAACTGTGGATCAACGTTATCTATCAGGTCTTCAAGCTCGATTTGCCAGTAATCAACTGTCATTGATAGGTTGTCGACAAAGGAAGGTGAGTAAACAAAGCCAACTGATGCGGTATGGCCTTGCTCTGGCTTTAGGTCTTCATTCGAGCCGTATTGAACCGGGAACTGATCTCGGCCGGATGTATCTTGCCCTGATGAGTCGGTCAAATTATCGAAGCTCTCCTGCTGCCCACCGTAAAGCTGGCCAATAGATGGAGCCTTAAACACCTCTGAGTAAGTACCACGCAACATTAAATCGTCGAATGGTTGGTATAGTAGGCTATAGCCCATAGAGGTGTTACTACCAAACGACGAGTAGTCATCGTAGCGAGCAGAAACTTTGGCTTCTAAATATTCGGCAAACTGAACATCTGAAAGAAGAGGAATTAATAGCTCGCCATAGAGTGAATCTACCGAGTAAGTCCCCGATGTTGCAGACAGGGCGTTACCACTGGCATTACCTGATACTACAAGGGCGTCAGGCTGACTTTCGCCTTTTTCGGTGCGGGTTTGGTAACCAGCGGCGAAGGCAATTGTTCCCATTTCATAATCAAGAACATCACCCGTTACATTGAAGTCAATGACTTGTTGTTGGTTGAATCCAGTATCTTGGCGAGTAAAGGTAGTGTAATCCAGCGCCTCTTGACTAATGGTGCCGAAGATATCCATTGGCACACAGCCAGGAATAACGTTACCACCAGCATCTAGACATTGTCCATTTGATGAAGGCCCGAGTGCATTGTTCACCCGGTCTTTCATGAAGACATTGTTCTCTTGCTGTACCGTTTTGGTTTTACCCCAGTTAAAACTGGTATCCCATACCCAGCCATTAGAAAATTCACCATCCAGCGCGAATACGATGCGTGCAGTATCAGATTCAAACGCTCGGTTGCGTCCACCGGTTTCAACCATTCGACGGCGCCAGTCAACAATGTCTTCGCCTGTCGGGTTATATTCGTTGTCGGCAGAAATTGGGTTAAAGCCAGGAGTGAATGCACCAAACATAGGTTCTGCGGCTAATAGATAATCCGACTTCGAGTTGGCATAAAGTGCTTCGAATGAGGCAGTAACTGGACCCAAGTAATCATTTTCGGCAACGAGGTAATTACCGTTGGCACTCAAATAAAAACGCTCTGCTGGGCGCTTGAGGTAATTGTCTGGTGCGTAGTTATAAAGATCGGTTTCTGGGTTAAATGGACGTAGGGCATTGCCGCCCTCAGGGCCAAATGTTTGGCCATCGTAGTAGCCCCAAGGAGTAGCAGAGCTGCCGCCAACAGAGCTGCCACCAAATCCATCGTGATTTAAGTCTGTATTGGCAAAGCCACGATCACTGCCTTGGATTTTCTTTTCTTCGGTGTAACCTGCCGAGAACATTAGGCTACCACGGTCACTAGAAACGCCGGTTAGCATGGTGACTTCTGTTACTTGGCCATCGCCTTTAGAGGTTTGTCCGGTTTTAACGCCAACTTCAAAGCCTTCGTAGCTTTGTTTGGTAATGATATTAACCACACCAGCGACAGCATCAGATCCATAAACCGATGAAGCGCCGTCTTTAAGAATTTCAATACGCTCAACCATGGCGGTTGGGATCATATTGAGGTCGACTGCTGCATCTGCGCCTGTACCACCGTTAACCATTCGACGGCCATTAACCAGAACAAGGGTACGTTCTGCGGTAAGACCGCGCAGGTTGACTGTCGCAGCACCATTACTGCCGTTATTCATTGAGGTGCTTTGTACCGTTCCTGCTATAGCTGGGATTTGATTGAGGATATCGCCTAAAGAGACAAGGCCGGTATTTTCGATATATTCAGATGACAATACTTGGACAGGCTCGGCACCTTCCATTTCAACTCGTGAAATACGCGAACCCGTTACTTTCATCTTCTGCAGTTTTTCAACTTGTTGCTCTTCGGCCTGCGCGATAGGGGTTGCTAATAATCCCCCCAGAGCGAGACTAATAGCCACCGATAGGGCTGTTGTCTTTTTATTCATCCTTGCTGCTCCATTTATTATTCTTCCTGCTTTTCATTTCGAGAGGTACTTAATTTTCGAAATAACCATTAACTTTTTGTTAACGGTGAGTCGCAAGATATACACGAAGCAAAAAGTTGAAGTCAAATGGGTGAATGATGGATGTGAAAATAACTAAAATAATATATATAACTGGAATTGTATAAATGTCGGGTTTTTATATTGACTTATGTAAATATTTTGAATTTAAATATCAAAAAGTGGTTGTGTTTTATTTGTTAGTGGATGTTGCAGCTATATATTGGGTAAGGGTGGAATACAGGTTTAATGATCTGAATGTTAGTGTTTATATGGTTTTTAATATTGAATGGTGGGTTTTGTATTTTTATTCTTCATATTCTAATTTGGTATTCATTGATTATATCATTCAGTCCTTTTTTGAGATGGCTTGGCTGAAAATATATTTCAATATGGAATACTTAATTGTGATTATTTATTAAATAAAATGCGATTGACGTTGGAGTTAGATAGTTGTCGGTGATTTATAAAATGTTCTTTTAAAGTGAACGGTTTCAGATTTTAATGTTTTTTTAACGTGAAAAATTACCTATGGGATAAATGTGACAAAAATGGGTCAAAATAGTTAAGCTTACTTGATGGAAGGAAGATTTAACTGTACATGTGGAGTTATAAGAAATAAGTGGTGTCGTTATTCGACATGCATAACACGAGATTGTTCAGGGTGAATAAGTGTTCGTAATGAGTAACTGCTGAAATGATTAGCTATTCTTTAATAGGTGAGTCTTTTTGCCAGCCTCATGGAGTATTACGAATAGACATGGAGTGAGTGAATACATGCTGTCATATTTTTTACGTCGAATGGCATTGGTCATTCCAACGTTTATAGGGATCACAATCCTAATTTTTGCCATAACTCGGTTTGTGCCAGGAGGGCCTGTTGAGAGGATGCTTGCAAATATGCAGGCTCAAGGTGACGGTGCCGCTGCGATGACGTCTGCAGGAGGGAATACGGCGTTATCTGAGGATCAAATTGCCGATCTAAATGCTTTTTATGGTCTTGATAAGCCAGTATTTGAAGCTTATGTCGAATGGCTCAGTAAGCTGGTGGTCTTTGACTTTGGTGAATCAACACGTTATTACGAACCCGTATCTGACATGATTGCAGAGCGACTGCCAGTCTCTCTGTTTTATGGTGGGATGACGTTTTTTATTAGTTACTTTATCTCTATTCCCCTTGGTTATTATAAAGCCATTAAGCATGGTTCAGTGTTTGACTCTGGCTCCTCTATCCTTATTTTTGTCGGCTACGCCTTACCAGGTTATGTGGTAGGGGTGCTAATGATTACGCTATTCAGTTACCACTTAGAGTGGTTTCCGATGGGAGGATTTGTCGGGGATGACTTTGATGATTATGAAACCGTTTCTGAACAAGTAAAAGACCTTATGTGGCATGCGGTTCTACCGCTTATTTGTTATTTGATTGGTGATTTTGCCACCTTGACCATGACGATGAAAAATAATCTGATGGAAAACCTTTCCTCTGACTATATTCGTACAGCGATCGCGAAAGGGCTGCCATTTAAGCAAGCGGTCCGTAAGCATGCCTTAAGAAATAGTTTAATTCCCATTGCTAGCCATTTTGGTAACTCTTTATTATTTTTTATGACCGGTGCATTTTTGATTGAGGTTATTTTTAATATCGATGGGATAGGGCTATTAGGTTATGAGTCAATTATGGAACGTGATTACCCTGTTGTAATGGGTATTGTTGCCATCAACGCCATCATGTTGTTAATCGGTAATATCCTGTCGGATATTTGCGTGGCATTAGTTGATCCCCGCGTGAAATTTGGAGCGTAACATGTTCACTATAAATCCATTAACACTGAAGAAAATAAAACGCTTTAAAGAAATTAAACGAGGTTATTGGTCTTTTTTGATTTTGACGACGTTGTTGCTACTTTCATTAGTTGCCGAATTACTTATTAATAGTAAGGCATTAGTCGTGAAATATAATGGGAGTTATTCTTTCCCTGTTTTCAGTGATGTACGGTTTGGACATGAATTTGGTCTCGGTTCTAGCAGTGAAGCGAATTACCGAGAGTTAAAAGTGTCCTTTGAACGAGATAGTGACAATTTCGTGATAATGCCATTAGTGCCTTGGAATCCTTATGAGCAAGACTTCAGCGGTGATTATCCGCCGAATGCGCCGAGTATTGATAATAAACACTATTTAGGCACCGATATTATTGGGCGTGATATTTTAGCTCGGCTTGTTTATGGCTTTCGAACGGCTATGGGATTTGCGCTATTAACAATGGCAATCTCTTACGCTATTGGGACCGCTGTTGGCTGTGCGATGGGCTTCTTTGGTGGGAAGTTTGATTTATTTGTTCAGCGGTTGATCGAGGTTTGGTCAATGGTGCCATTTTTATATGTCATTATGATTTTGGTTTCGATTATTCAACCGACTTTCACTCTATTTGTTGGGATCAATGTCCTTTTTGGCTGGATGGGAATGACATGGTACATGCGAACCATGACCTATAAAGAAAGTGCGAGAGAGTACGTTATGGCCGCAAAAGCAATCGGCGCATCAACAGCTCGTATTTTATTTAAGCATATACTCCCAAATACCATGGTTATGATTGTCACTCTTGCCCCTTTTACAATTGCAGCCAATATTACAGCCTTAACAGCGCTAGATTATTTAGGGCTAGGGTTAATGCCACCAACCCCGAGTTGGGGCGAGTTGCTACAACAAGGTAAATCGAATCTTGATTCGCCTTGGATCGTCACATCAGTCGTGACCTCGATTGTACTAGTCTTAGTAATGGTTACTTTTATTGGTGAAGCGATTCGCGCCGCTTTTGATCCCAAGAAATTCACTCGATATATCTAATTAGCTCTTTCAGCATCGCAGTAACAAGGAAGTGAATAATGAATAAAAAATTGATGTTCCCGACATTGGCAATGGTCGCCGTATTCAGTGCTGAGACTTTGGCTACTTCGTTACCCTCAGGGCTAGAGTGGGAGTCAAATTTAAATGAACCACTGTTTGCTTCAAAAGAGGCGAAATTTGGTGGCACATTACGTACACATATGATGAGTTTTCCTCAAACATTACGCAGTGTTGGCCCCGATGCAAATTCAGGCTTACGGGCATATTTGATGGATGGTGTGCCAAAGTTAGCCGCAAGGCACCCAAATACGGGCAAGTGGATCCCGCAGTTAGCCGATTCATGGGCGTTTGGTGACGATAATAAAACGGTTTATTTCAAACTGAATAAAGCGGCAAAGTGGTCTGATGGTGAGAAGGTGACCGCTGATGATTATTTATTTATGCTCAAATATTATCGCTCTAAAGACATCATTGATCCTTGGTATAACGATTTTTTTATAAACCTGATTGAGCAGGTTGTAAAGTTTGATGATTATACTATTGCGATCACATCAAAAGTTGCCAAAAGTAACGATGAATTGATGGTGATGTTCAACTTACCGAGCAACGGCCTGCAGCCTCGGCCTGAGCATTTCTTTAAACCGTCAAAAGACGAAAACAACGATGGTATTGATGATAACTTCGTTCGCAAATATAACTTCAAAGCAGAGCCAACAACGTCAGCTTATTATATGGACAAGATAAAGAAGGGTAAAAGCGTAACCTTCAAACATGTTGGGCAAAACTGGTGGGGATACAGCAATCGTTATTACCAAAATCGTTATAATGTAGAGAAAGTTCGGATCAAGGTGATTCGAGATAATGATATTGCGCGAAAGCATTTTGAAAAAGGTGATTTGGATACGTTTGGTTTGGTATTGCCGAGCTTATGGCATGAAAAGGCCAACACTAAACCTTACAAGCAGGGCTACATCAATAAATTCTGGGGTTATAATCAAGTTGTTCAAGGTGCGGGCGGACTTTGGATGAATACGGCGACACCGCTATTAATGGATCGGAATGTTAGGGCTGGTGTGACCTATGCGACTGACTTTGATGGCATGATCAAAAAGGTACTGCGTGGTGACTATGTACGAAAGCCTCACGGAATGGGCTTTGGTCATGGTGATTATGATCGCATAGACAACCAAGCCCCCGTGTTTGATCCAGAATTAGCCGTGAGCTACTTCGTGAAGGCGGGCTTTGAACAAGTTGGTTCCGATGGGATCAGAGTAAATAGTAAAGGTGAACGTTTAAGCTTTGCGATTACATATAGTAATCAACCCCACACTCCTCGCGTTGCTTATTTAAAAGAGCAAGCAAAAAAAGCTGGACTCGACTTTACCCTCAATTTAATTGATGGCTCATCAGCGTTTAAGTACATCCTCGAGAAAAAGCATGAATTAGCCTTCCTTACTATGGGGGGAGGGGAGTTACCTGCTTATTGGGAATACCTGCATTCGGTAAATGCTAAGCCACAAACGAATAATCACATGAACTACAGCTCTCCCAACATGGATAAGCTGATCGAACGATATACAGAAGAGTTTGATGTACCTAAAAAACAGGCTATTTCTCATCAGATTCAGAAAATCGTATCGGAGGAGTTTTTAATTGTTCCTGGTTATATGGTGCCGTATACCCGAGAGGCGCACTGGCGCTGGCTTAAATATCCAACACCAGCCATGACGAAGAAAACACAGGCAATGTTCTCTGCAACTGATTTATCGACATTCTGGATTGATAAGCAGGTATTGAAAGAGACCAAAGCAGCGATAAAGAAAGGGCAAAGCTTTAAGCCTGTTACCGTGATTGATGACACCTACAAGTTATAGATAAGCAGGAGGCATAAATGACGGATGAGGTTATTTTAAGTGTTAGAGACTTAGAAACGGAATTTACCACCGATGAAGGCGTGGTAAAAATTCTTCATGGAGTGAGCTTTGATGTTTACAAAGGCCGAACATTAGGGATCGTTGGTGAATCAGGGTGCGGTAAAAGTGTTACCGCAATGTCGATCATGGGATTGTTACCCAAGCCTTATGGATGTATTACCAATGGGCAAATTCTTTATAGAGGCACTGATCTTGTTACGTTACCTGCCAATGAAATGTATGGCATGCGTGGAAACCGTATCTCGGTAATTTTTCAAGATCCGATGACGGCGTTAAACCCAGTGCACACGGTGGGAAAGCAGTTGAATGAAGTGCTTGAACTCCATCGGCCAGATTTAACTAAGCTAGAGAGGGACGCTTACTCACTGGAGATGCTGAAAAAAGTAAAAATCCCCCTGCCAGATAAACGGCTCAATGAGTACCCGCACAACTTGTCTGGGGGAATGCGACAACGAGTCATGATTGCGATGGCGTTAGCATGTAAGCCAGACATACTTATATGTGATGAACCAACAACGGCATTGGATGTGACCGTTCAGGCGTCGATTTTGGCGTTAATGAATGAGTTACAGCAGGAAACGGGCATGGCAATGATCTTCATCACCCATGATTTGGGGGTTGTTGCTGAAATTTGTGATGATGTTGCCGTGATGTATGGCGGCAAGGTTGTGGAGTATGCAGATATCTACAATTTATTTGATCACCCCCAACACCCCTATACGGAGCGTTTAATGGGACTCATGCCAAGCCTTGATAAAGAACCTAAACAGCCAATTGAAATTAAGCCAATTGATACTGCATTGTTTCCTGAATTTAAAGGTTAACAGGTTCACATCGTGGGGTTACTTAAAGAGGAAGTGATGACAGAAGTATTAAGGATAGAAAACCTTAAGCAGCACTTTGTGTCTGGCAAAGGCATTTTCAAAAAAGGCTATACAGTCAAAGCTGTTGATGGTGTGTCTTTTTCTGTTGCTCAAGGTGAAACGTTAGGCTTAGTGGGAGAATCAGGGTGCGGCAAAAGTACGTTAGGCCGAACCATATTGAAACTGTACGAGCCAACAGAAGGTAAAATATTCTTTGAAGGAAAGGACATCACTGATTTTACAACGAAGCAGATGCGGCCTTTAAGAAAAGATATTCAAATCGTTTTTCAGGATCCAATGGAGTCATTGAATCAACGACACACCATTGGCATGATTTTGGAAGAGCCTTTTATTATTCATAAAATAGGTACGGCACAGCAACGAACACGCTGGGTAGCTGAACTATTAGAAAAAGTCGGTTTACCGAGTGCTGCGGCAAACCGATACCCCCATGAGTTTTCTGGCGGGCAAAGACAGCGTATTGGTATTGCGCGAGCTATTGCACTGAAGCCGAAACTTTTGATTTGTGATGAGTCGGTGTCTGCGTTAGACGTTTCTGTACAAGCTCAGATCTTAAACTTGTTATTACAGCTGCAGAAAGAGATGGATTTAGCGATCATTTTTATCTCCCATGATTTGTCAGTTGTTAAACATATCTCCGATCGGGTAGCCGTGATGTACTTTGGTAAAATCGTCGAGTTGGGCCAGGCCTCGGATATTTATAATGACCCTCAGGCTGAATACACCAAAACACTATTATCAGCGATTCCAATTACACATCCTCGTGACCGTAAACGGAAAAAGCCCAGGCAGGTCAATAATCAAGTAGCTTAAGAGTACGCACAATAAAAACACAGGAGCACTGCGAGAGTAGTGCTCCTGTGTTTTTATTGTGCAAAAAGATACGCTTTGTATGGTTTCTAGACGTTCGGTCTATTTTTGTCAGGAAATGGAGTAAAACCTATTGCTTCATTCTAAATGCTCCCTATAATGCGACCTCACTGACACGGAGCACGGCAACTTAAGCCGCTAACCAATCAGTTTGTTCTTTAATAATTTGACCATGCAATCTGTGTGGGCACTCGTGAGAAAGTTAAGTCAAAAGATTTATCAATGAACTGAGTGACCAATACGAAATACTTTCTCTTTTATAAAGAGGAGCTATATCGGCACAGTCAATTCGAATGTCATGACTAGCTTCTAGTTATTGATGTTCAATCAGTATTCGTTGAGCCGGTCGAGAGACCACAAAAATTCTAATTGAAGAGTTTGATCATGGCTCAGATTGAACGCTGGCGGCAGGCCTAACACATGCAAGTCGAGCGGCAGCGACAACATTGAGTCTTCGGATGATTTGTTGGGCGGCGAGCGGCGGACGGGTGAGTAATGCCTGGGAATATGCCTTAGTGTGGGGGATAACTATTGGAAACGATAGCTAATACCGCATAACGTCTTCGGACCAAAGAGGGGGACCTTCGGGCCTCTCGCGCTAAGATTAGCCCAGGTGGGATTAGCTAGTTGGTGAGGTAATGGCTCACCAAGGCGACGATCCCTAGCTGGTTTGAGAGGATGATCAGCCACACTGGAACTGAGACACGGTCCAGACTCCTACGGGAGGCAGCAGTGGGGAATATTGCACAATGGGGGAGGA
>NZ_JAKJSJ010000044.1:0-59306 GCF_050336715.1 Photobacterium makurazakiensis | reverse complement strand
TACGAAGGAAATAGAAGTTAACTTTGATAATGGCAAGATCATTTATAATTAATTATTCAATTCGATAATTGAAATTTTAATAGCCTTGCTAACTTTCTATTAGCAAGGCTTTTTTATTCTTGTAAAAAACAACATAATCAGGAAGTATTCAATTCAACCTAACGGGCTTCTTTAAGAGCCAAACCATCACTTTTGTACAGGCGATAAATAGTGGTGATATTCACTGTCAGCAAAGTAACCTCAAGCATCACACCACCAATTGAACCAACAACAATATTATTGATAAGCCAGCATACTGCCCCAACGACGAAAGCAAGGCGCATTTTTATTCCACTCAAACAGAACAAAGCATAAGAGCCAATACATGCCCCCATAATGGGTAAGATATCTAGCCAACCATCAGCAAGAACATAACCCGCAATTAGATTAAGTCCTATAAAGATATAGGCTAAATTCTTTGATTGGAATTTAATAGACAACCCAGTACGAAAAGCTGATAGCAAAGCACTCATCGCTGAGGTGATAGCTTCTAGTAAGAAAAAATGCACCATATGATTGAGGTTAAGCAGTACCATCATTATCTTAAGCTTACGATCGTCTTTTTGATAAAACGCTGATACCCCCAGCGCAAAGCTTACTAAGCCTAACCCCTGAGCTAAAGAGAATTCCATTGCCACCAGCCTTTCCATTGTATTATTTCAACCATAAGAAAACGGCCGCACTATAACAATAGTGCAGCCGCCAGAAGTTCGATGTCTTGAAGATTAACGTGCTAACCAACCACCATCAACAGCGACTGTGTAACCATTAATGTAAGATGCCGCATCAGAAGCTAAGAATACACACGGGCCAGCCAGATCTGCTGGTGTACCCCAACGGTCTGCAGGAATACGCTCAAGGATTTCAGCATTACGCTTTTCATCTGCACGTAGCTGCGCTGTATTGTTAGTTGCCATGTAACCCGGTGCAATTGCATTAACATTAATGCCGTGTTTTGCCCATTCGTTAGCCATTAGACGAGTTACGCCCATTACGCCGCTTTTTGATGCCGTATATGAAGGAACACGGATACCGCCCTGATAAGATAGCATCGAAGCAATGTTGACGATTTTGCCACCATGACCTTGAGACATAAACTGCTTAGCCACAGCCTGAGACATAAAGAACACTGACTTGATGTTAATGTTCATCACGTCATCCCAATCTTGCTCTGAGAAGTCAATCGCATCATTACGACGAATAATACCAGCGTTGTTCACTAGAACATCAACCTTACCGAATTTGCTCACCGCTTGATCAACAATGCCTGCAATATCATCAGTCTTCATCAAGTTCGCACGGATATCTAAGAACTGACGACCTGTTTCTTTAATCAGTTCGATGGTTTCTGTTGGCTCAACAATATTAACGCCAACAATATCACAACCCGCTTGTGCCAAACCTAGCGCCATACCTTGACCTAAGCCAGTATCACACCCAGTAACAATGGCAACTTTGCCTTCAAGATTGAATGAATTAAGAATCATGTCCTTTCCCCAATGATGTTCTGGCTCACAAGCCCCGAACGATTATATGTAGTTTTTCCCGTTAATGTATTTACACCTTATCAAAGCCAAAAAACCATATCAAGTTTTTTGAAAAGCTGTTTTATTTTTATCCTTGTGATTTTGACCGTTATCACACTCAGCCTAAAACCCGTGCCAATTCAGATTTTTTGAAAAAGGCTTTCATAAAAAATAGAAGCTATGTGGTTAAGTCCGTATAATGCTGATAACTACGTATTTTATGAAAGGACTTATGTTATGGAGTCATCTAAGCAGCCTGAAGCCGTGTCATCGGTCATGAAGGTGTTTGGGATCCTACAAGCACTTGGCGAACAAAAAGAAATTGGTGTTACTGAGCTATCTCAACGCTTAATGATGTCTAAAAGCACGGTATACCGCTTTCTTCAAACGATGAAAATGCTTGGCTACGTTTCTCAAGAAGGTGAAACTGATAAGTATGCACTTACTCTAAAGCTATTCGAACTGGGTGCAGCATCACTAGAACACGTTGACTTGATTGATCTTTGTGATAAAGAAATGCAGCAAATTTCACAACAAACCAATGAAGCACTTCACCTTGGTTCGCTTGATGAAAATGCCATTATCTATATTCATAAAATAGATTCAGGTTACAACCTACGTATGCAATCACGCATTGGCCGTCGTAACCCACTCTACAGCACTGCAATTGGTAAGGTATTACTGGCATACCGTGATGAGTCATTCACACGTGAAGCGCTGAAGGGTGTTGAATTTATCAAACACACAGATAAAACCCTTGAGAACATCGAGCAATTACTTAGCGAACTTAAAGCCGTTAAGCAACAAGCATATGCCGAAGATAATGAAGAACAAGAGCCAGGCTTACGCTGTTTAGCTGCCCCTGTATTTGACCGATTTGGTAATGTCATCGCAGGCTTATCTATTTCACTACCAACTATTCGTTTTGATGAAAAACGTAAAAATTACTATGTTGAACTATTACAAACGGCAAGCCGTAACGTCTCAGAACAGCTAGGTTTTCACAATTACCCACAATAAATAGGAACGCAATTTCATTTTTATTGACTTAAGCGTTTTTATTGATAAAAATACCCTCATTGACAATCATGAGGGTTTTTTTATGGCTTTAAAACATGTTGCCGTTATCGGTGAATGCATGGTCGAATTACAGCGTAAGGGTGAACACATCAAACAAAGTTTTGGTGGTGATACCCTCAATACAGCTCTGTACCTTTCCCGATTAACCCACCAGCACGGTATTGAAGTAAGCTATGTGACGGGCTTAGGCAACGATAGTTTTAGTCGCGACATGCTGACAGCTTGGCAGCAAGAGCAGATCAATACCGACCTCGTTTTTCAGCTAGAAGATAAAAAACCCGGTTTATACCTGATTGAAACAGATGAAACAGGCGAACGTACTTTCCATTACTGGCGTAACGACTCCGCAGCCCGTTATTGGCTTAATAATATCGATAGCCACTCATTCATTGAACAGCTTTCTAATTTCGAGATGATTTACCTCAGCGGTATTAGCCTTGCTATTTTACCTGATGAAGCGCGTGAAAAACTCTACCAAGTACTTGAGGCCTGTAAACAGCAAGGTAGCCAAATTGTTTTCGACAATAATTACCGACCTCACCTATGGCCTAATGCAGACATTGCCGCCAAGCACTATCAACGCATATTAACTCTGACAGATACAGCATTGCTGACATTCGATGATGAACTAATGCTTTACGGTGAACACAGTATCGATGACTGTATTGCTCGCAGCCAGCAATGTGGTGTCAGTGAAATTATCATCAAGCGCGGCGCTGATGATTGCTTAGTCGTAACGAACGAAGGCTGTACTTCTGTTGCTGCAACGCGGGTCAATAATGTTGTTGATACAACCGCAGCCGGTGACTCTTTTAGTGCAGGTTATTTAGCTAAACGCTTAACAGGTGGAGACATGCAACAATCAGCGCTAAATGCTCATAAGCTTGCAGGTACTGTCATCCAGCATCAAGGTGCGATCATCCCCCACGACGCAATGCCAAATTTATAACACTCGAATTAAAGGAACTATCATGACCAACCTAAATGCTCGTATGAGTGCGCTAAAAGTTATCCCAGTTATTGCCATTAAAGACGCAGACAAAGCGGTAAAACTGGCGCAAGTATTATCAGAAAACGGCCTACCTTGTGCGGAAGTTACCTTCCGTACTGAAGCTGCAGCCCAAGCTATCCGCAACATGCGCAATGCTTTCCCTGATATGCTGATCGGTGCCGGCACGGTACTTAACGCTAAGCAGGTTGATGAAGCAATTGAAGCTGGTGTTGATTTCATTGTAAGCCCAGGCTTTAACCCAACAACAGTGAAATACTGCCAGCAGCGTGAGATGCCTATTATTCCAGGTGTAAACAACCCAAGCATGGTTGAACAGGCAATGGAACTTGGCCTAGACACATTGAAATTCTTCCCAGCAGAGCCTTCAGGTGGCGTTAACATGCTAAAAGCGATGACAGCGGTCTACCCTGTTAGCTTCATGCCTACTGGTGGCGTAAATCCAGCCAATGTGAATGACTACCTGAGCGTGAAATCAGTATTTGCTTGCGGTGGCACATGGATGGTACCAGGTAACCTAATTGATGAAGAGCGCTGGGATGAACTCGCCGAGCTAGTAAAAGGCGTTGCGGGCATCGTCGCTTAACTGAACCAACAAAGATCTCGTTTAAATATAAGGGGGGATTACCCCCTTAATACTTGCTATGCGCTCTGCTTAAATCGTTCTGCCTTAAATGCCTGAGTATCAATACTCGTTGCTTCTCCCGCCACCATATCTGCAATTAACTTACCTGTTACCGGACCTGTGCTAAAACCAATATGCTGATGGCCACATGCTAACCACAAACCTGGCGTACCCGGTAGTGCACCTATGATTGGCATTGCATCAGGCAATGAAGGACGACTACCCAACCAAACATTTGAATGGCACTCATCACCAAGCTTAAAAGCTTCCCTTGCTTTGGGTAAAACTTGATTTAACTGGCTGTGGTTGGGCGATGCATGGTTATCGTTAAGCTCGACACCTGTGCTAATACGGATCCCCATATCGGTTGGCGACATGACATAACTACCTTCGACATCATAAAACGGGCGATTAAGCTGAAGATCGTCGACAGGGTGAAAATGCTGGTGATAACCACGTTCAAATCCCATTGGAACGCGGTAATTGAAAGGCTTCAGCAAATCATTAACCCATGGCCCTGTCGCCAATACAACATCATCGGCCTGATAATTTTGCCGAGTACCTAAAATCAAAAACTTTTCAGCTGTACGTTCAATACCGCGTACTGCATCTTTAATAATCTTCCCCCCCATTTGGGTAAATAGGCGAGCATATGCCGCAACAACCTCACCAGGGTTATTCACTGACGCAGTATCGGTGATCCAAAGGCCCTTTTTAAATATGTGTTGTAAGTTAGGCTCAAGTTCACGTATCTGCGCAGCATCAACAACCTCAAAACCTACATCATGCTGGTGATAAATATCTTGTTCATACGCACTGCCGCTAAAAGAAGCCTCTGAACGGAATAGCTTCAGCCAGCCATTATCACGCAGACGAAAAGAGGTGCTAGCTTCTTCCATCAGCATTTTGTGCTCAGCCAACGCCGGAGTAATTAACGTATTCAGCGCAGCAGAACGCCGCTGCGTACTCTCTTCTGTCGCTTCAGATATTAAGTTATACACCCATGATTTATTCTTAATAATATATTTATAATTATACCTAAGCGCAGGATGGCGGTTATTCATGTATTGCGGCAAACTCGATATCAGCTTTGCATTATTCAACGGTAGAATGGACCCTCGAGAAATGACACCCGCATTACCATAAGACGTTTCTCGGCCAATTTCATTTTTTTCAATAAGCGTGACTTTAAATCGCTTTTTTAATAGATAGAGCGCACACGAAACCCCAACCATTCCTCCGCCGACAACCACAACATGCTTTTCCATGGTGTTAACCTTTTGTTGTTATGTGTTATAAAAAATATACACTTATCCCTGCTTGTAATGAACCCTCAAAGCAACGTATTTCTGGAGAAAATAATGCAATCTAACGGAATAGATAAATCCAATCGAAAAGTGGGTGTGATCATGCTCAACACTCATTTTCCCCGCTTACTTGGGGATATTGGTAATCCAGATACTTTTTGTTGCGACACTGTCTATCGACGAGTAGATATCGCTACCGTGAGTAGCGTGATCAGTAATACTGGCGTCTCAAGTAATGTTGCCAATGCCATTTTTAACGCTGCGATAGAATTAGAAACCCAAGACGTTGATATTGTGCTCACCTCTTGCGGTTTCCTCGGTGAATTACAAAAAGATCTCGAACATAAAATCACGATTCCTATGCTCTCTAGCTCTTTAGTGCTCCTGCCATTTTTACGCAGTGTTTATGGTTTATCAGCAACTATTGGTATTATGACTTTTGACAGCCGCAAACTTCGTCCCATCCACTTTAATGGCAGCTATGACGAAAACATGGTGATACAGGGCGTTGAAAATGGTCAAGAGATCCACCGTGTAATTTCAAATGACCTTCTCGATATAGACAAACAAAAAGCAGAACTTGATGTTATTTTAGCTACCAGAGAATTGCTGAAATCAAACCCCAAAGCCATCGTATTAGAGTGTACTAACCTCTCGCCATATATTGACGCGATTCGCGAAGAAAGTGGACTCCCTGTTTATGACCTAATTCAAGCTGCTAACTGGTTACTTGACGCCAATAAGTGATCCAACGTTATTCATACGTAGAGTCACTAAATAGCCTCACAAGCACGATCGCTTATGAGGCTATCATTACATCGCGTAAGGCAAAAAGGTAGCTAAGCCGGGAAACATTACCAATATGAATACAGCTAACACCATTAGCATAAACATTGGTGCAGCCGCCCGAGCAATGAAGCTCATTTTGTGACCCGTCATTCCTTGCAGCACAAATAAGTTGAATCCAACAGGCGGTGTGATCTGCGCCATTTCAATGACTAGCATCAGGTAAACACCAAACCAAATCATGTCAAAACCAGCGGCTCTAACCATAGGTTCAATGATCGCCATCGTCAGCACAATGGAAGATAATCCGTCGAGAAAACAGCCTAATAAGATATAAAACAAAGTCAGACAAGCGATTAACATAAGCGGAGAAAGCTGCATCTCACCGATTATCTCAGCCAAAGTTCGTGGCAAGCCAGTATAGCCCATGGCTAATGACAGCAAGTGTGATCCCATTAAGATCAAGCCGATCATACACGAGGTTTTCACTGCCCCCATTAGCGAACGTTGAAAAGATTCGAAACTTAGACTCTTTTGCCACCAAGAAAGGAACAATGCACCTGTTACCCCTAATACTGCCGCCTCAGTTGCCGTTGCGATTCCGGTATAGATAGAACCAATCACAAACATAATCAGTAGCATAACTGGGGCTAGCTGCTTTACCGCCTCCCATTTTTGTTGCCAGCTATAGCGGGTAGTTTCTGAAACCGAATCTTTTGAAAAAAGCGACCATAATGCTACATAGCCACCAAACAAACTGGCAAGTAGAAGCCCAGGTACGATACCTGCCATAAACAATTTGGCGATGGATTCATTCACCGTGACGCCATACACAATCATCGAAATGGACGGCGGGATCAGTAGCCCCAATGTTCCCGCGCCAGCCAACGTACCGACGATCATTTTCTCGGAGTACTGCCGCTTTCGCAGTTCAGGAATCGCCATTTTACCAACAGTGCTTGCCGTGGCCGCTGATGAGCCCGAAATAGCGGCAAATAACGCAGAGCCACCAATATTGACATGTAATAACCCCCCCGGCATACGTGACATCCATGGGGTTAAACCTTTAAACAGAATTTCCGAAAGTTTGGTCCGGAATAATATCTCTCCCATCCAAATAAACAGCGGTAATGACGTTAACGTCCAAGAGGAGATTGAACCCCAGACAATGGTGGCCATCGCATCGCCAACGGGGCGGCTTGTAAATATTTCCATTCCAATAACGGCACAGCCTAATAAGCTTGCACCGACTAATACACCAGAGCCAAGAAAAAAGAACAGTAAGCTGAGGAAAACAAAAATAAGCAAAACTTCATTCATTGGTAGCCTCCTTCAGGCTATCAGCTTTGGTTTCATCAACTTGGGTTTGAGCTGTGGTAAAGAGCATTTCCAGTAATGTGTGTACAACGGATAAAGCCATCACAACACAACCAAAAGCGACAATGGATTGTGGGATGTATAGCAACATGCCGTCACTTCCCTCACTGACTTCTTCAAATTCGTACGACCAATAGGTTAGGATGATCATGTAGTAGGCGAGATAAATCATGATGGCCGATGTGGCAAAAAGCCCCCATATTGCAGCCACTTTCTGTTTTTTGGCTGAAAGCCGCGAGGTAAATAAATTGATACTAATATGACCACCATTACGAAATGTATAAGCTAAGCCTAAACAGTTCGCTGCAGCCATTAAATAACCCGCAATTTCGGTCAAGCCGCCAATATATATCTGAAAGAAACGAGATGTGATACTAAGTAATACGCTAAGTGCTAAGGCGACCAAGCATAATGCAGCAAGAACGCCACAAAATTTATAAAACTGTTCCAACAACGTTCCAAGACGTTTCAAGAGTGCCATGTAGACTGCCCCAAGTTAGAATTGGTGAAACAAAAAAGCTAGCCAGCACAAGCTGGCCAGTTCACATTTATTGCTGGTTATATTTGTTGATCACATTAACGCCGTCATCACCAGCTTTAACTAGCCATTGCTTCACCACTTTATTGCCTAACTGGACAAAATCTTCTTTCAATTCAGGTGTAGGCTCGCTCACTGTCATACCATTCGAGATAAGTTCTTTTTTATACCAGTCAGCCAATTCTCTCGCTTGCGCCCAACCCGCCTTTTCAGCATCCGCTGCTGCTGCCTCAATCACTTTTTGAGTCTCTGGTGATAATCGGTTCCAAGCGCGCTTATTAACAAAGACCATGTCTTTTGGAAGCCAAGCATTAACGTCATACCAGTACGTCACATACTCCCAAATTTTACGGTCATAGCCTGTTGAACCTGATGCAATCATGCTTTCCGTTACGCCAGTAGCAAACGCCTGAGACATTTCAGCCGTTTCAACTTTTGTCGGGACCGCTCCCATCATTCTTGCTAGTTCAACCGTCATTGGGTTGTAAGCTCGAAACTTACTCCCTTTCATATCATCAAGACTTGATACTGGTTTCTTCGCATAAAGCCCCTGTGGTGGCCACGGCACACTATAAAGTAGCTTTACTCCTTTTTTATCGAGTACCTTTTCCATCTCTGGTTTTGATGCTTGGTATAGGGTCCAAGAATCATCAAATCCTGTCGCGACGAAAGGTAATGCATCCACTTCAAATATTGGATCTTCATTCCCTAAAGCTGAAATGAGGCGCTCGCCAATAGGCACAAGCCCTCTACGTACCGCACCAAAGATTTCATTTCCTTTATATAAGGAGCCTCCAGGATGGGTCACAATATTAATTTCATCCCCAGCCTGCTCGTTTACCGTTTTAGCAAACTCAGCGGCTAACACAGAGTGGTAATTATCAGAAGAGTAAGCGAGCGGCATGTCCCAAGTATCTGCTGCTGTAGCTATATAAGAATGGCAGAGCATTCCAATACCTGCGGCCAATGAATATAGCGTCCTTTGCTTAGTCATACATATCTCCATTATGTTTATTCTTTAAATTACGTCGTTAAATAGTTTAAAAAACCAATACAGAATTTATTTATTCCGCCAATCCAAAGCAAAATATCGCAAGCACAAATATACATTTGTACTTATCGGTTACTAAGTAATCCCGTAGTGATTTATTCAGCGTCATTTTATGTCTTATATGAATAAACCATATTGCAACAACAACGCAACATAATAATACCCGAAATGATAACTGCTCACGCCTTCAGCCTAGGAAACTAAAGTGATCCGAGCTGTTATCGTTTCGAAATAGGAAGACTAGAAATAGGGGGCACTGACTTTATGGGAAATTTTGATTTAAACAGCGTTGAGTTAGGCTACGTGAGCTTGCGTTAATACATACTTAAACAAACTCACCTTTTATTCGCAGCCAATATGGTCGTGAATGCCGTACCGGGCATTAGCTTGGTAAAACAATTACCCCAAGCGGCTCTAGTAGCTGCGCCTGTTGCCAATCACAAATCGTCACGTTTTCAAGGTTCACCCGACGTAGATCGAGCCCAGTAAGATCAACGTGGCTCAAGTTTGCTCCTGCTAAATCAAATTGCCCCCATGCTTCTTGTGAAAATTCACCATTGGTTAAATCAGAGCCTTTAAATGATGCTCCAAGCAAATTGGCACCCGTCCAACGGTTTTCAAACAGCTCGCACTCTTCCAGTTTTATATCTTCAAAATCTGCGTAGGATAAATTGCAGCGCGTGATAAATGCAGAGCAGAAAAATGTGTTGTGGGTAATATAATTAGCGAATCGGGCGCGTGAGAATATAGCGCCCTTTAACTGACTATCTCGCATTTCAACACCAAACATTTCTGCACCAGAAAAGTCAGCCATACTCAAGTCGCAATCTTTAAAGCTCGCTTCTTTTAACTGAGCATAATGAAAGATACAGCCGTCATGCTCACCGCGTTCGATAAACTGGCAATGTTCAAAGCTCGCTTCAGTTAAATCAACCCGGCTAAAATCACAACGTATAAATTGGCAGTGCTCAAATGTGGCCTGTTGAAAGTTTGTTTTGGAAAAAGAGTGGTCTGTGAAGGTTTGTTTGCTAAATAACATAAATTACATCTTTGGCTACGGTTTCCCAATAGAATATAACATAATTAAACCCAGCTATATAAAGCAGCACCACGATAAAGTACTTCAGCGCTTTCCACCTGTAAGGTATGGTGGGAATAATCACCACTTTTATAACGCTCATAAAAATGCAAAATGTTATAAATCCCAGAACAAGCACCTAACTCTCCTGTTCTCGCGCCCGTCATTACTACCTGTGTATGCTTTCCAACACAAGGGAACAGCTGGTGATAAACATTCGCCCATTCCTCGGTAAGTGTTTTTATGCCATTGTATGGCGCATAAAAATGATGAATAGGTGTAGGCTCTGCTTTTTGGTAGCGTTCAAACAGGGCTGATATCGCTGCCCCTCTTGCTTTCTCTCTTACTTGCCCTTCATAAGAAAACCAGTGACGCATTAAGCCATTATCAGACAATGTGAACTTAACAAGTGCAACACACTCTGCAGCTGGAACACTTTCATCTGGTAACATCTTTGGGGGTAAGTGCATATACTGTGTTTGAGTGATGCGGGGATCGCTATCCACAGCTAATACCAATACGCTAGAGTAATTTTTCTCTTGAAGCATGATTTCTATATGCCTCCAAGCAAGTAACATTGCCGCCCGACCATACGGAAATAAATAGCAAGACGGATGTTTTTTTAAATCAGGAATAGCACGGTATACACTTTTATATAGTTGTCCATATTGATCGTTGTCTATCGTACCTAGTTGCGGCAGTAAAATTATAATAGGCGTAGATAGCCAATCTAAATTAAACTTGCCCACAGCAAGATTAAGTATGGTCGTAAGTCGCTGTAAATATGTTTCAGACGTTAGCTCCGTCATAGGCTGAGCAAGGAATTCACGGTTATTAGACTGTAATAGTGTTGGCTGTGGATACGGATATGTTTCCAGCTCTAATATCGATTTATAGTCGCAACAATTGCCTACTTGAAAATATAAGGGTTCTAATTGATAAACCATAATACTCAACCAATATTTACCGTAGGGTTACCCGCTACAATTTTACCACCATGCTTGGTTGAGTCACCCATACGGGCTGCTGGTTTCCCATTAATTAAAACACTTGAAGAACCGTCTTTTATACTATCTGGAGGGCCAACACAAATGACCATGTCCCCTTTACGGGCAGCAGGTAACCCGCCTATTAATACGTTTCCTGAGCCTACAGCGATAGGGCCGCCAACATGCGGCACTTTACTTGTCGTTTTTGGGCATGTATGAAAACAGGTTATCGTCGCAGCTGGTTTTCCCATCGTAATTTTACCCGAATATTGAATCGGGACTCCTCGCTCATTTACTTTAATCATGTGTGTTGATCGAATACTTAAGGTGTAACGCTCAAAAGCATTAATTAATTCAAGGCGATCGAACCCGCTTTCAGATCAATCGTACTTCCGTTAACTTTTATTTTTGATCCTTTAATTTCCACACATCCATCACTCGACAAAGTAATTGAGGCGCCTCCAGATTTGAACACCATTTTATTTCCCACATCAATAACCAGTTCATTTCCAACTTTTGTTTTTTGATTATTTTCAACATTCGAAGAGAGGTTATTTTCAACTATCTGGTTATAATTATTCTCCACAGTTAATTCATAATTATTTTCAACTGTTTTTTGGCTATTATTTTCAACTAAGACAGAATAATTGTTCTCTATTATTTGGTGAAGATCGTTTTCAACTACCGTATGAAAGTCTTTTTCCGCATGGATATAGAGTAATTCATTACCTTTCTCGTCATCAAAACGGATTTCATTGAAATTATCATCATTAGCTTCTTTTGTAGAACGTGTCTTTATTCCACTCTGTGTCTTTTCATTTGGTAAATCATAAGGTGGCATTTTTTCACCATTGTATAGAGAGCCAATGATGATAGGTTGATCTGGGTCGCCTTCAAAAAACTCTACTAAAACTTCCTGACCAACACGTGGGAAAAAAAATGCTCCATACTTATTACCCGCCCAGTTTTGAGCAACCCGAATCCAACAAGAGCTTGTACTGTCAGCTTCTCCATCTCGATCCCAATGAAACAACACTTTCACTCGCCCATATTTATCAATATATATTTCATCACCATCTTCACCAGTAACGCATGCAGTCTGAACACCATGAACACGAGGCTTCGCCGTTAACTGTAATGGCCTATATAATGTTTCTTTGGAAACACATGAAAAATAATTACGGAACACTTGTTCAGTATGTTTCGCTGTCCCTGTTTGGCTAGCAATAGCAACTTCTATATTCATTTGAGTGATGACAAAACTCTTGCCTTCATTCCGCGTATCTTCATGAGATTTTATGGTGAAATATTGCCCCGCTGTAAAGCTTAAACAATTACTACTGCCGCTAGATAACTTTGAATCACGCTGCAATGCATCTAGAGTAGTATTGGCAACATCCTTAGCCCTATGGTTGAATTCTGAGCCAGCCTGATATTCAAAGATTTCTGTTTTTACTGGCTGAACGTATGAAGGCACCTCAACTTGTTCTCCAAAAGGTTTATCTGCTGGCATGACAAAATCATAACCAGACTTAACACTGCTGTTTGGCGTCACTTCCAGTCCATCAGACCAAGTATGAATGTGCGGTTCTGACAAACTTCCCGTAGAAAAAGATACGAGTGCTTCCGCGCACTCTTTATAAGACGTAATATCGTCAGCTAGAACCATCTGATGGCTATTCATATCATGTCTGAAAAAGAAATATATTCCTTCATGCTCAAGTAGCCTACTTACAAAATCCAAGTCCGATTCATTATATTGAACTTTATAGTCATAGACAGGGTAACTATTTATCAACTCACTTTTAATAATTACATTATGCTCTGCTAATATCGTTTTAACGATATCTTCAGCATTTAACTTTTGAAAAATCCGGCAATTACTTCTCTGTGATAAAAATGCGAGGCATGGACTGATACTTATTACATAGTCTTGATATTTTTCACCACCAGCAACTGCTGACACTCTGGAACCTGTTGATCGAATAGATGATACATAACCGTTAAAATATCGACATGACAAAACGCCTTGAATATTACATTGTATAGATACTGTCACTGATTTACCGACAATATCTTGAGCTTTAATATATTGACCATTGGTGTAAACAAAAGCTTGAATAGAAAAAAGCGTTGAAATTCCTTCATGAATTTCAGCTCTTGTAATATGCAAAACATCTTTACCTAAAGGTGTATCGATGCGAAGGATGTTTTTATCTTGTGTCGCTTTTTCCATTTACCTATCCAAGTACTTCGATAACATAGAAAAGGGATAGCATGACTATCCCGTAATAATTAAACTCAATTACATTTGCTGGCCTTTAGCGCCACTATATCCATAAACAAGTGGAGCCTGAACATTATTTTGGTCATCCGTTGGCGTCACTGTCATCATCATTTCAGTATATGAAATTGTGATCGTTTCCACAGGACGATCATCTTGAATTGAAACACTATAGTTAGAAATCATTGCATCGGTTAATTCAATCTTCATGATTTCTTCAACTTTTTCACCCTGTTTGGTAATGTGGAAAACCGCAGGTTTGCCTTTACCAATCGTTGCTTCTTTAAAAAGATCTGGTGATGCTTTATCTTGAAGTTTAGTAATAGTCATATCATAAAGGCGAGTTGAACTCGCTTCGCGATCTTGAGCTGTACCAGTATATGAAGTAATTTCTCTACCAACGCTCCAGTCAACAGATAATAAAGTAATTAAATCTTTATACTGTTCAGCAGTCGCTTCACCTTTAATATCAGCATATTTTAAATACGTATTCGCTTGCACGCTAATCTCCTATAGCATTACTAGTTTATCCATAAAAGGATACAGGAAAGTGATCAACAATAATTATATTGATGATTTTGTAATCACAAAAAACCATTAGTAAACATTGAATAACATCCAATATTATCTCAAATGAATTTCAGTAAAAATTAATATTTAAAGAGTATTACACAAAAAGGCAACCCAAATAACAAACTATAATATAGACTCTGCGTCATGTCGCATTTATAGTTAACTTATACATATTATCATTCGAAACTTATATTATACGTGCCATTTTCGATATCAATAAAAACATAATTAAATGTTTCAGCTCTAGCCACTTTCTCTAGTATTTTAACTGATAGAGTAGGTAACAAAATATTTTGCAAGTTACTTTGAATGATCCGAGCTCCAACATTTTCATCTTTAGAATTCGCATATAGATAATTAACAACCCCGTCAGTGTATTCTAATGACGCGTTATAATTTTCTTTCATTCTGAAAGCAATACGGCTAAGTTGTAAGTGAATGATCCGGTAAAGTGTTTCTATACCTAGTGGGAGGTATGGAATAACATTAATTCGCCCAAGAAATGCTGGCTTAAATACCTCCAATAAGTCATCTTGTAACGCTTTTTTAAGCCCATCAATTGAAGGAATTGTTTCTTCATCTTCATGAAGATTTATTGTTGTTTCAGTTCCAACGTTTGAAGTCATAATAATAATGGTATTTTTAAAGTCTATATCACGCCCTTCTCCATCCTTAAGCGTACCCTTATCAAAAGCTTGATAAAAGATATCTTGAACACCTGGATGTGCTTTTTCCATTTCATCAAGTAAAACAACACCATAGGGATTTCTTCTTACTGCTTCTGTTAAAATACCGCCTTCACCATAACCGATATAACCGGGAGGAGAGCCTAGTAATAATGATACTTTATGCTCTTCTTTAAATTCAGACATATTGATAACAATTACATTATCTTCACTACCATACACTTGTTCAGCAAGAGCTAGTGCTGATTCTGTTTTACCGACCCCACTAGGGCCCGTTAGTAGAAAAACTCCATCAGGTTTCTGTTCATCACTCAGTTGAGCACGTGCGGTTTGGACAATATGACTCATTCGATCTAATGCATGATCTTGACCTATAACACGCTCTTTCAAACGCTCACTTAATGACAATATATTTTCAATCTCATCGCGTTGCATTCGACCTAATGGTATACCGGTCCAATCAGAAATAACTTCAGCAATAACAGATTCATCAACCTGAAGGAATACCATTGGATCTGCATTTTCATGAAGTGTATGTTTGATGCTTTGTAAACACCGTTTATCTTCATTAGGAAACTCAGTAGTTTCGGAAACTAATGCGTGGGAAAGTGCTTGCGCCTGAGTAACTAAATTACTTTCATCACGCCAAAGCGCATCTAATTCACGAAGTTCTTCTTGGGCGTGAAGGAGTTCACCCTTAATTTTCTGCAACTTTTTCCCATGATCACTCCCAACGATTTCTTCTTTTTCTAGGATCGCCCGCTCATCATTCAGTTGTTGCTTGTAACGAACTAAATGTTCAACCTTTCCTGGCGTACTCACCTGACTCATGGCGACTCGTGAACAAGCGGTATCTAACAAGGCTACCGCTTTATCCGGCAGTTGACGCCCATTGATATAACGACTCGATAGTTTAACTGCGGCTTGTAAGGCCATATCCGTTATTGTGACCTGGTGGTGTGATTCCATGACGGGTAATAACCCACGTAACATAACAACTGCCGTTTCTTCATTGGGTTCATCGATTTTAACGATCTGAAATCGGCGGGTAAGCGCTGCATCTTTCTCAAAATATTTTTTATATTCAGCCCACGTCGTCGCAGCAATTGTACGTAATTCCCCTCGAGCTAAAGCTGGTTTTAATAGGTTTGCAGCATCATTTTGCCCCGCCGGACCACCACTACCGATAAGTGTATGGGCTTCATCAATAAATAAAATGATCGGCGTTGGCGATAACTTTACTTCTTTTATAATCGCTTTAAGGCGATTTTCAAATTCGCCTTTCATTCCTGCTCCTGCCTCTAACAGTGCCAAGTCCAGTACACAAATTGATATATCTTTAAGTCCTTCAGGCACATCACCGAGAGCAATTCGTTGAGCAAGCCCTTCGACCACAGCGGTTTTACCCACCCCCGCTTCACCAGTTAAAATCGGGTTGTTCTGCCTACGCCGAGTCAAGATATCTATCATTTGGCGAATTTCATTATCACGCCCTAAGATCGGATCAATCTCACCAGCTCGTGCCTGTTCCGTTAAGTCTATAGTGTACTGGGACAACGCTTGCTGACCTTCAGAAGCTGAAGTTATTTGGTTTCCCAGTGAAAAGGTAGTCAATTCATTCGACTGCTCTACTAGTTGAGGCCATACAGAAATAAGCTGAGCTAAGTCTATACATGCCAACTGCTTCGCATCACGAAGAATTAGCGAGCCCAAAAGCTCATTATTGAGCAACGCATAAATTAAATGGACAGTTCGAATTTGAAAATCATTAAACTCAATTGTCGCAGCCAACCACGCAGATTGTAATACTGTCACAATATGAGGAGAAAGACCGGGAGTATGGCTGTTACCTGTTTTTAGTGTTTCAAGTCCTTGCTGCAACTCACTACGCAATTTCGGTAAATCAATAGCAAAATAGTCAGCAATAACAAAAAAATCGGTGTTTTTATCTTCCGTCATCACAAGTAACCAATGCTGAAGTTCAACACTAAAATGACTGCGACTATTACATAGGGAAGCACCTGACTCCAACATGGTTTTACAACTGGGTGAAAGTTTATCGACTAGCGCCTTCAACGTCATTGTTGACATATAATATATCCTTGCTTTCAATTAATTAAACAAAAGTAGCCTTTAGCTCTAGCTAAAAATTAACTTTACCTTAATGGGATATTCAGATTTTTGTCTTTGAGTTTAGAGCCACTCATAAGTGCCCCTCCTCGGCCTAAACTTGGGCCAATTTTACTTAATTTCATCACTGGAATATTCCGGCAAGTTGTCGTTAGGCACCAATTAACATCAATCGACGGCGGTACAAAATTTCTAGCGACTTGCTTTAAGGTTAAGAGCAGCTGGCCATTCCCCATTACTGCCAGTGCTTTATCACTGTCATTTGCTTGTATATCAATCTCGATGGCAGAAGATATATCCCATACTTTTTGCCCCAAGATACTACTAACACCGAGCTGTGCATGTTTACCCTCTGGCTGTATACCTGAACCCAACTGCGTTTGCTCTGATCTATCCAGTTGCATCCAACGCCCTATGAATTCTCGTATTTCAATATTACACCCACTGATACGCATTAATATCTGTCGTAAACTTTGTGTATTCCTTATAGACTTCGCAAATAAGCCACCAAAAAATACATTTAGATATTGGTTTGCGCCAGTTAGTGAGCGAAGAGCACTATCCATCGATGTTTCTTTTCCATTAAGACAATGCGCATGCTGAATAGAAAATTGATACTTTTCCCACGCACGATAATTCAGCGAAATTAAACGATGGTTAAATAAGTCAAAAAATTCACTGATTGCTTCATCTTTCAATCGATTACGCTGCATTATCAATTCGGTATAATGCAAAGGTAATGCGCCACTCGCCCCTGTTAGTCCCATGAAATTTACGTATAATTCTATTTTTTTATTACCATGCCCATCAGTAATCTCACCGACTGATTCAACCGCATTGCCAGGAAATCCTAAATGTTGAGATACCTTAAACCGGATATATTCATTAGCAGGCAGCGTATCAGTACCTAGCTCACCGTAGTCAACAGCATTTTTTACTGACTGTTGTATTGTGAAAGTGGAACGATAAAAGTCGTCCTTATCTATTTTATGAATTAGCTGCTCTAGACTCACAATAATGCTTTCCCACCAGCATTTGCCGGCCAGCAATGTATCGGTTCTGATTGACCTTGGATTTGAATACTTAATCGAGTAAAACTATTTATTGCTGTAAACTGAGAAAAAAAGTGGGATAAAACACTGCCAAAGAAAAATAAGTGCGTATCCGCCACTACATTATTACTAAATTGAATATCAATATTGGAACCATGGCAAAACCCTACACGCCCATTTTTAACAACCCTCGCGTTAGCAGAGGTTATACTCATGGACGAAATAGCGTCAATCAACGCTTTACTTTGGGCAGTCTGTTCAAAGTCATATAACCTCAAAGTGTCCTTTAATGTATATACGCCATCTTCATCAGAAAATTGATTGAGTGTTAAATGCTTAGCAAACTGCCAACGTGTACTTTCTAACAATTTAGGGCGAATCGGATTCGTCGGTGCCGTTAAACATCGAACCTCTTTTAATGAGTCAGTTCGTTGAACGACACTCATTGCTGGCTGCCCCCCGCCATAAGGTAAACGGATAGGTAAATTACGATTACTACAAAGCGCCTTAACTGTCACAAGCCAATGTGAGTACTCATCAATCTCAATATTATTGGTATTTTCGCCAACTATTGAAAGGTAACTATCACAGCCTGGTTCATTATGCCCACCCGACCAATTAGACTGCTCCCTCCTAACAGTCCAGAACATCTCATTATTGTAAGAGGAACTATCTAATCCATGCGCGTAAAAAGGTGCAATATCAACACGTTGATTTTGTTGATCAAAAGCTGTCACGTTCTGTATTTGAATGACTTCGCAGATCTCCGCTTCATCATATCGAGGACTCAGCCGATATTCACTCTCAATTGGTTTTAAGGCGATAGGTTCAAGCTCCTGCTCGAACAAGTTAATTATTGGAGTACAACCCAACAGTATATTTTCAGCGGTAAGCTGCTTTGGTAAAAAGTCATCCGTTTCGTCAAAATAGATATATACATCAACTTCATGGTCATCACCTAACCACTTTGGGTCAAGGTTCTGCAAATCAAAGAACAAAAATTTCTCAGCGAATAAAAAATGTTCCACTAATAGCCGGTAGCCACTAAATGTTTGCTTTTGATAGGGCACAACTTCGTGACCTTCATTAAACCCAACAGTAGTAATATGCCGAGGCTGAAAATAATGACTCGCGGTAAGTTCATCTTTTGGTGCAACAGCAACACCAACCGCAGATTTAAATAATAACTGATACATCTTGTAGCTCAATTGCCCATGACCATTGAGGTAGAATCTCAGCTGATTAATACCAAGCTTACTTAGTTTAGTATTCTCGAATTCACACTGTAACGTGAGTTTAAGTACGGATTTAGCATTTTTTTGAAAATGCGACTTTGGTGCTTTAAAGGGCGCATTTTCAAACACCGCGTGAGCGACTTCGACAGGCCATAATTGTGTGTCATAACACGTTGTAAAGTTACATTTTTTAAACCCATCAACTCGGCTTTCTATTGCACTACCTCGAGGTAATTTAAACCCATTGTCATTAATATTCTGCGTTGTCATTTTGACTATTGCCATGGAAGGAATGGTCGCATGATAGTCAGGGTATAATTGACCTAGCAGCCCTTCTGTTAACTCCGGTAAACTGTCGTCTAAACACTGCCGAGTTTGCGCTGTCAATAACGCAAAGCTTTCGATTAAACGTGAAACATGTGGGTCTTCTACATAATCATCGCTCAGGCGCAATCTTCCTGCGACTTTAGGATAACGCTTTGCAAAATCAGCCCCCATGTGGCGTATATAGGCAAGTTCACGATTATAGTACTTCAGTATTTCATCACTCATGGTTACGCCTCACTAATTTTTATCCCTAAGTAGACAGGTTCAATTTCAGAATCGAACGTTACTTCTTCAGGCTCAGGAGTCGCATGAAATAAAGCATGTATACGTAACCGCAAGATACGATCTTCAGGCAGTTCATCACCAACTATCGTGACTGCAACATCAGCAAACCTCGGTTCAAACTTACGAATCGTTTCTTCTATGGATTGGCACAACGCTTGTTTTCCATCTAGGCTGCTCAGTGGCATAGTTGAAAAGTCAGGTAATCCATAAGAAAATAACGAGTGATCAAGCTCTTGGAAATGCTTTGGCCATATATGCCAACGGCCTTTAGCATTCAACAAGTTTTCAAGGTCTTGCCGAACACTTTTTCTCATTTTTTGCCAAGTAAAAGATTGGGCTATACCGCTTGAGTGTAAAGGGGTATCGTCGATGAGACGATCAAGGAGCGATGGTAATAACGACTGGCTTACTTTCATTGCTCTAATTACCTATACTTCACAAATAGTTTTTTTGTTCAGATTATTGATACTAGAAATGGCGAGAGCTTCATCACCAAATAAATACATTTTCTGGCCGACCCCGGTGTAAACATCCGTATCATTAACAGTAAACCAGTCTGTTTCTCGCCCCAGTTTTTGTGCATCCGTTTGGCTTTCTATATAAGTAATAGGGATAAATGCTTCACCGCTTAGCCCCCCCTCAATATCAATTTCAACTTTCCGCCACACCTGCTCAACTAACGATGTAACAGGCTTCAATTCCAAGTGAATAAGCGCATCAAATGGCACCAAATAATAGAGACCATTAGTACCAAATACTTCAAGGTAACCCGCTAATGTGTCATCGATATCTCGTAAAGATTCCTGCTCAATACCATCGATGACTAATTGGCACTCCTTACGAGTTTCTTCTAGCTGCTTAGCGCTTTCCTCTAATAATTGTGTATTATCATCATTTGCCGCTAATTTTATCGAGACTAATGCTGTGAAGGATTCATCAACCTCTCTCACTAAAGAAGCAGTTGCAGCACCATTATAAAAATCACGCCTTGCTTGCGCAGCTCTAATCAACAGTCGTAAGTTGCTCGCCCCTACAAGGCAATCTGGATGTTGTTTAATAAGCATATTTAGTTGTTTATCAGCTCTTTCTAGCTGCCCATCAATGCAAAGCAACTCAATAAAATGACTTCGAATATTGCTATCTTGTGGTTGCTCTTGTAATAGGTTGCTAATGTAGCCTAATGCCTCTTCTAGCTTTGCCTGCTGGATCAATGTCGATAATTGTTTCATACGCTTTACCCTACGTTATTCTGTCTTGGTGATAGTTCAGTAATCAAACGGATACTTGAAATCATTTGATCTAATTGAAAATGTGGCCGTAAATGGATAATCGAATAATATTTACCAGGTTGGCCTGACTTTTCTCGCACCTGAATTCGCGCTTCGTTAAGAGGATAACGAGAGCGTATTTCATCTGATGACTCATCTGACGCTGTGGTATAGTCAAATAACCAATGCTGAAATTCATTTTCAAGACTTTCTGCAGTTGTATACATTCCCACTTTGTCACGCCCCATTGCCTTGATGTAATGTGCAAATCGAGAAGCACATAATATGTACTGAAGCATTGAAGATAACCTTGCATTCACCCGTACAGACTTCTGTTCATAATGTTTGGGGTAATTCACCGAAGCATTACTATAAAAAACCAAGTTATCGGAATAAGGCACAGCTGATACCGGGATGAAACCACTATCGGAAAGCTGCTTTTCCAGCCGATCACCAACTTGTAAATCCACAGATGTTTTTTTCAAGCGAATACGTTTTGAGTTCTGAAAACAACTTGACGGTAGATTAAACACTAAACCTCTTTTATATTGACCAGGCTGCAATCCTCGTATCTGGCTGAACCAGCCCGACTCTGAAAATGCTTTTAAAGTAACAGCTGCAAAACCATACGCAGCATTCCCCCAAAGGTGGTCGACCTGAGGCTGCAGAATACGCTCCTCAAAATAAACGCCCTCTTTGCCAGTACCATTATTCTGGTAAGGCTCTCGCATCAATATGTGCGGAATTGTGATCCCTAAAAACCGAGCATCATCCATTTCTCTTAACCGACGCCAGTTTTGGTATTCTCTTTGAGAAAACTGATCTTGGATTTCTGATACGTTGGCTAATTCTGAATAGTGGTCCACACCAAACAATGCAGGATCTGCTGATGTAACAAATGGCGCAAACGCTGCAGCAGCCGTATGAGTGATACCTTTAAGGGTATCAATATCACTCGTAGGAATATCATGTGTTATTTTATGAGACACTTGATAATCGCCTATAAGTAACCCAAAAGGTTCCCCTCCAGACATATTAAATTCGTTATTATAAATCAACTTAAAAAAATCACTTTGGTCGAACTCAATTGCTCGGTTAACATCACGACTAAGCTCTTTCCATGTTAGATTTAGCACTTTAATCTTACATACCAATTCACTATCGAATTCAGACAATTGATTTGTGATATAAGTTAACCCTCGCCAACTCGCTTCTATTTTTTGAAATGAATTATGGTGGATAATCTCATTTAATTGATTGTTTATTTTCTCATCAATTGATTTAATGGTTCTTAATAGCAAAGTCCTAACAGTAGCGTTAATTGGCGAACAAATATGATTACTTTTCGCTAACCAATAACGTAGGGATGAATAATCATCATTAGTTAAAATCTGATATATTTCATCTTCATGCCATATATCAGACTTAAATTCCTTGTCAGTCATTAATAGCTCTGAATCATTAACACTAAGCATTGATTGCATCAATTCAAAATCCTGTGCAAAAAAGAAAGCTGGTTAAAAACCAACTTTCTACCATTAGCTACCCACCAATTTCAGGGATTTTAGCAACAAGGCGTAAAGACGTTGTGAGTTCTTCCATTTGCAGCCATGGACGCAACCATGCTATTGCATTATAAGACCCTGGTTGACCTGGTATCTCTTTCACCTGAACTTTGGCATCCGCTAATGGATATTTTGCTCTGATCTCCTGACCTCCCCCTTCAGAAGCATTAACATACGATAATATCCAACGGTTAAGCCAAGCCTCAACTTCATCAGCTTCCATATAACTACCGATCTTATCTCTTGCCATCACCTTTAAGTAGTGTGCAAAACGAGAAGTTGCCATCATATAAGGTAGGCGTGACGATATAGCAGCGTTTGCTGTTGCTTCAGGGCTATTATGATTCTCTGGTTTTTGACAGGTTTGAGCTCCAAAGAAAACCGCATAATTCGTATTTTTATAGTGGCAAAGTGGTAAGAAGCCTAATTTCCCCAATTCGGCTTCACGACGATCGGTAATACCAATTTCAGTCGGACATTTGAGGTCTGGATCACCATCATCACTAATAAATATATGCGACGCGAGATCATTAACACGACCTCCCCCTTCTGCACCACGTATTGCGGTACAAAATCCATATTTTGAAAACGCTTCCGTTAAACGACTTCCCAACACGTATGAGGAATTCATCCAGCAATAATCTTCGTGCTCAACATTCACTGCTAGTCCAGAGTCCTGATCAAGGCTAAATTCTTCATAACGGAATGCCTCTGTGGGTAAGGTTGCTTCACCATAAGGAAGGCGAGCTAATACCCGTGGCATCGTTAAAGTAACAAAACGTGAATCGGCACTTTCGCGAAAAGAACGCCACTTTGTATACTCTAACGATTCAAACACCTTTTCGAGGTCACGTGGTTTTGATAATTCAGACCATTCATCAAAACCAAACAAAGCAGGAGATGCTGCCGACAAAAACGGGGAGAAACCGGCGGCAGCAACATTAGACATTAAACTAAGTGTTTCGATGTCTTCAGGGTGATTCGTAAATTCATAATCTCCAATGAGCGCACCGTAGGGTTCTCCACCCGGCGTACCAAATTCAGCTTCATAAACCTTTTTAAATACCTGACTTTGGTCAAATTCAACCGCTTTGCTCAAATCTTTATGCAAATCTTTCTTACTCATATTGAGCATGCGGATCTTTAATGTTTGCCCTGTATTTGAGCTCATCACTAAGTGATTCATGCCACGCCAGCTACCTTCAAGTTTCTGAAAGCCTTCGTTATGCATAATTTCAGCCAGCTGCATTGAGATTGCGCTGTCTAAAGCCGCAATCGCCTCCCTAAATGTCACCGTCAGGTTTTTATTCCACGTTACGGTTCCTTTCAACGCTTCATCGGTTAGAGTACGCAACAGCTCTTCAGCCCTTGAACTCTCCGTTTGTTTTGTTGCAGAAATAGCCTGTTCCAATAATGTACTGTTTCTTTCGTCCACAGCCAGATCTTGTACCTCAGATGTTTGAGTGTTCATTCAGCTGGCTCCTTGGTTTCTTTATTTAACTCTTCAGATAATTTTTGCAAATCTGCCGTGTTGTTCAATACGGTCTCAAGTAAATTTTCTAACTCTTCTGAACGGTCAACCTTCGTCATCAAGTCACGGAGTTTATTCCGTGTTTCCATTAATTTACGTAATGGCTCAACTTGATTGACTACAGAAGCCGGTTCAAAGTCAGCCATTGATGAAAAAGTAAGGGAGACATCCAACTGTGTATTATTATCAGCTAGTTTATTATCAACTTTGAATTTAATTTTTGGACTCATTCTATTTAAAACATCATCGAAGTTATCTCTGTCTATTTGAATAAAACGGCGATCTTTAATTGGCTTTATTGCATCAGTGTTTTGTCCCGCAAAGTCCCCCATCACACCAACAACAAAAGCGAGTTCTTTTTTTACACTCGATCCCTCTGTTTCAACATCATAAGTAATATGTACTCTTGGTTTACGCACCCGTGATAATTTCCCATGGATACTTCCCATACTATTCTCCCTTTGTATTACTTCAATTTATGATGATTTAATCAATCACGATGAACTATGACTTATTATTCTCAGATGAAATTCCGACTAGCCGGAAATAACCATTTCTTGCATCACCATCTGAGATCAATTCTTCCAACAAATCTGGCAATGACATACCGCTCCAACGAACAACCTGATCAATGGCGTATGCCATCGGTGAATGTGGTTCAGTTTGCTTAAAATATTCAGCTATCTGCTTTAGATTATTAATGGCTTCCAGCCTTGAATTCAGTTGGTTGAGCGCCTCGTTTGGCACTTTTTCATCATCACTGCTTGGCTCTAACACACCACTATTTGTTACTATCTCGGGTTGTAATTTGTCGCCTGCCAAATAAGTCACAGCCTCAAGGCAAGTCTGTAATCGCTTCGTTATTTTTGATGTCGGTAAAGGCATACCGCACGCGCTATCCATTAACTCGACAAGCGTGCTGTAAGCATCAATACTACTTTGAATATCTTTATACAACTGCTGATAGAACGTTGATTCTGAAGACTTAGCAGCATTGAGTACATCTTGAAAAACTATCCCGCCAGAGCGAAGACGTTGCTGTTTTTTATCTTCATCGAAACGGTCAATTTCTAATGCTTGCTCATATTCCCACAATGAATACGCTTGTTCGTCACCATGATCTGTCAATGGTATGCAAGCTATAGGCATCAATAGTGTCCCCTCACTATCAGTGCCATTTAGACCAATGAGCGGAGCAATTCGGGTCTCTAAGCCATCTTCATCAGGCGTCGGGTATAAATCTTGCCAAAACTCACGGATTAGTATTGCAGCAGTTTGAAAGCCAATAGTTAATCCCTTAAAGCCATAATTTCTGGTCAATGCCTCAATAAACCAAGCCGAATACTCTAAGTCTTTACATTGAGTTGTCAGTAAAGATGGCACCCGATCCAAAATGTCTTGCCATTGATGAGCAAAGTTAAACAGAGGTTCATTATCAACAAGCGCGTTTCGTTCTGCCGCTCGCGCAGTATTACGAATATCTTTTAGTGAAAAGTACACCGAATAAGGTGATACATCATTACGTGGATCTTCCCCAGTTGGTATTCCACCTAATATTGGCGCTTCCAGCGCATCAAAATCTATTAAATCGACATCCATGCCTATCATTAATCCCTTATACCTAGCTTTATATATTTACATGCAGCAGACTGCTCATTTGTTCACAATAAAAAGAGGGACAGTATCGTCACCACTAACTAAATTATGCGTCCTATGCCCCATATCGATGACCTGGACCAAAACACAGGTGACATTGTCTGAGGCTCCTCTTACCAATGCGGAATGCATCAGTGCTAAACCGGAGTCAGTGACTATATTTGCCTGCATACAATGCGTTATGTGGTTATCTGATAATTCTTTCGTCAAACCATCCGTGCAAAGTAAAAACTGATCGCCTGACATCAACTGGCCCGACACCTGATCAATGTCCACTTTTGAATCAACGCCGATTGCACGAGTAATAACATTCGCCATAGGGTGTACTTCTGCATCATTTTTATGAATTAGCCCTTGCTCAACCATATCCATTACTTGGCTGTGATCCCTTGTTTTTTGCAGCAACTGATGATGTCGTTGTAAATAGCAACGACTATCTCCAACCCAAAGACAGTAATAAGTCCCACCTTGAATGAATAATAAAACGACTGTGGTACCTATTGTTTCACCCTGTAAATATCGGTGCGAATAATCGAAGATTTGTTTATTTGCCTGCTCAATTGCCGTACGTAAATAATCCACAGTAATTAGTAGCTTTGGAATTGCTTTTATATGCTGCATAACAATATCCACTAACATTTGGCTAGCGACATCACCAGCTTTATGTCCCCCCATACCATCAGCCACAACCCAAATACCTTCATTAGAACAATCTAAACAGGCGTCTTCATTATATGGGCGTACCACTCCGGCATGAGTCTGTGAAAAAGAATTAAAATGCCACGCAGAATTATTGGAAACCATCACCATCCCCATTTACCCCAATTCCCATCGAGCATTGCGGAAAACTGACTAACTAATGGCAATCCATTGGTCAATAATGTGCATTCCGACACTCTTTCCGATCCTGATGTCCACCAAATACAATAATGATTTAGATGTTCTCGATAAGCATGATGCAACAAATGACTAGGCTGTAATATTTCGTCCCCAGCCAGAACTAATTGATTACTTTGTTCTGACTTTACCTGTACGGTTGAAAAGGTATCGCTTAGTGCCACAAACCAGTCGCTACTATTTAAGCCCTCCAACCATTGGGTTAAGTCTGTATCGTCATCAAGTAGCTTTAATACCAACTGTTCAGATAATTGACTCCATTGCCTATCTTGCCAAAATGCAACCGGCGGAAGTTCAACCTCCATTGCCAAGGTAAAGTAAAAATGCCGCCCAACGAGGTCAACGCTTGGCATTAATGTTCCAATAACACTTCTGCTCCCACAAACTCCAGGGGATAGAGCAAAATGCCAAATGGGGCTAGTGAGATAACATTCTAGCCACTCATCGCCTAACTGCTCTCTACTCACAGCTAATACGGCTTGAAGCCATTCACTCCAACATTCAATAAAATCAGTCGACAGCTGATCTTGAATAAAATCACCCCGTATTGGTACCTTGCCGAAATAGCCAAAATTTGCCATTACAGTGTCTCCGGGCAAGAGAAGTACTCTAAATCTCTTAACCAAAAAGGGTTCACAACGCTTGATGGTTGCAATTTCATGGTTGCTCTGTTGCCTTTAATCTCAATTTTTACCAAATTATCTTTTCGTGTTTGACTACGGTCTCTAGCGGCCTCATCTAACATTCGAAATAATCCCCAGCTACCAGCATACGTTTTTGTGATGGAGTGCCCTGACTGTGGCGGTGTAAAAACCAACCGCACAGACGACTGGCCGCTATCAGGCCAAGTAAATCTAGACACCCGTGTAGGACCATGTCGGTACATCAACGATTGGCGACCAAACTCCATACGGAAGTTACTAATATGCTGATCTAAATATATTGTTTTTAAACCAAACTCCACGCTTGGCATTCTACTTCCGGGCTCAAAAAAGGCATTTCGAATATTACGTGCTTGCTCAAATACTTTTAATGATTGGCTACTGACCCCGATATTCTTTACAAATCGCCAATTCGCTTTTGAAGTATCTACTGAAGGCTCAAGATAAGTTTTAAAAAAGCTATCCATCACTCCGTTATAACCAAAGAAACGGCCAAAATCTTTTAATTTCACATCACGATTTGATCGGCTATTAAAGGGAAATTTTCCAGCGATTGCAGAACGGTATTCACTTAAAACCGAATCTTGCCAAATAGCATTAAGGTGTATTTTTGACCCCTGTTTAGCAAGCTTTGATGTTTGTTTATCTAAATTGTTAATCCATTGGTTAAACGGAGCTGGCAGTGTATTTTTAACTCGCTTTATCTCCAACGTTGAACTGCTATCTACTTCTCCACCCAGTAAACTTTTATAGGCCACTTTTTCGTTATTATCTGACGAGTTCAATTTAACCAAATAGTTATGCAGTCCAATTAACGACTCGTGAAGTGAACTTAAGTCAGACTCATTGATTGCTAAGATTGATACAAATGCCTCTTCAACGGGTTGACCCGGTAAGTCAATCTCTATTTTGGGCATTTCATTTGGTAAATACCTCATGATTCGGGACTTCTTATGTTCTAAAGCAACATTGGCCGCATTACTTGTAATATCACCAACTGCTTTTACATTATCGCTAATAGGAAGATCCGTTAAACGTAGCTCTCGCTGAATTGCAAAGATAAGGCTTTCTAACGGTTTCTCGGTCCCAGCCAGTACTTTTGCCTGATACAGTCCATCACCAGTATTCTGATAAGGAATTAATTGAACATCAGCAAGCAATTGAGTCCATTCGTAAATATAATCACGATAGTATTTATCACTTACCAGTTGAGTAACTTGTTTTTTGGTTGTTTCAGCCAGAAGCAGATCGTCACCATAAACCCAACTGTCTTCCATTAGACGCTTAACAATGCGTTGGCTTTCTAGCTGAAATACACTATGAAAACCGTTATAGGTATATAGGCCGGAAATACCTTCGTTTAAAGACTTACCGCTAAATCGATGAAATATTTTTAGGCTTTGCGAACCTAATACACTGGTTAATTTAAAGTCAGGCACATGACTATTAGTATACTCTAATTTTAAACGTTGATACGCTCGCTCTGCCAACGGCATTTGAGTCAGAATACTACGTGCAACTTTAATAGAGTCTTTATTTTCAATAAAGCCACTACGCCCAGAGTTTAATAAGTTAATGGTATGTTCCATTAATGAGTCGCGTATTGGTGCATTAATATCACCCGGATAATAGCGTTCGTAATATAATGAAAACCAACCTATTACTTGTTGCTCTTCATAACGAGAGCTATCAAATATCATTAAATATGTTTTTAATGTTTCATATAAATATTCTAAATGCTCGTTATTCTCTTTCATTTCTAGCTGGAGAGAGCTTGTTAGATATGGGGCTAAATACCCCTGTAAAGCGCGATCATAAGCAGCGTGCGCTGGCAGACCAATTTTATCACCCTGATAAAGTCCCAATTTATTAATCGCTTCAGAGTCCAGCATATTTCCACTGTAGCCAGCAGGTAAATCTTTCAGTGTGTTAAGCGCATCAACTAAAGTAACAACATCGGTATCAGCCGTTATCGGCGAAGGGAATCTTTGCTGATAATCACCGACCGCATCACCTGCCATATTGACTAAAGATTTGTTCCACTGGTAGCTTGATAACCACACTCCGCCCGCAACCAATGTTAACAAACAACAAACGCCGACAACCCCACGCCTTAACCACACGTTTTGCTTTTGATGAAGACGATTAACCGTACCAACATACTGTTCAGGAAAAATAACATTTTCAAAAAGTCGCTTAATGAAGTATCCCTTACTCTCTCCTCCTTGTTGCTTCAGCGGGACAAGGCCAAGCTTCATCTCATCTGCTGTTTCAGCCATTGCACGATCTATCGGTATACCTTCTTGGGTGGCGCTTACGATGTATACACCACGTAGCATCGGCGCTTCTTCGAAAGAGTTTGGTGAAAAAATCTCTTTTAGAAAATCATCTGCAGCCGCTTGTAATAACCTTAACTGCTTAGGGAATTCATAAATTAACGCTCGCTTATCAATGTCTCGAACGTTCTGCATTCGAAAGTTAACTCGCTTATGCAGTCGCTCCAGCAAAGCATGAAATTCTTTATTAAACATACCAACGACACCACTGTCGACATCATCAGCCTGTTCAGGAAAAGTTATCCCTAAAATTTGCTCTCGTTGCTCTTGGCTTAGGTCTGCAAAAAACTCATTAAAACCAGCAACCAAATCTGCCTTTGTCAGAATGACATAAACAGGAAACTGCATGCCTAATTGATTTTTAAGCTCTTGAATTCGCTGCTTTACTGCTCTTGCATGTAAGTTCCTTTCTGTGTGAGTCTGTGTTAATAAACTCGACAAGCTGATTGTAATTATTGCCCCATTAATGGGTCTTTGTGTACGGTGCTTTTTAAGTAACCCTAGAAAGCCTAGCCAAGCTCGTGAATCTTGATCTCTATTACTATCTTGTGTGGTATAGCGCCCGGCAGTATCTATTAATACCGCTTGATTCGTAAACCACCAATCGCAATGCCGAGTTCCGCCAACACCTGCTAATGGGTCAACGCCTAATTTATCTTTAAGTGGAAAATCTAAGCCGGAATTATGTAGCGTGGTTGTTTTTCCTGTACCAGGTGGGCCTATAAGAATGTACCACGGTAGCTGATAAACACTTTTTCCTCGTTGTAGTGTCGAACTATTTAGAACAGAGATCGCCTGCACAATACGAGCGCTCAGTATTTCAATTTCCTTTTTTGTCGCTTCATCAGACAGAGCTATTTCATCACGACCATCAAGCAGCGTTTTTACCGAATTTTCATTCTGACGCTTATTTCTTGCTTGATGAATGATATTGCTGACTCCCCACCATAGCGCGAGTATTAGCAATACAACTAGCCGTGATACTTGGCTGGCCAAAGGTTCAGTGCCCGCAATAGCAATAAGTGGTCCACCGAACCAAATCAACAATGAAATTGCCATTAAGCCGATGAAAGAAACTGCCCATTTCGACTGTAATGTCCGCTTCACTTGCCTGAATAATCCTTCCTTGAGCATAGAATTAACCTATCCCTATTTAATAAATAGTAAGTCAATCTCAACCCGACGATTTCGAGCGCGATTCTCTTCATTATTATTTTGACTTCGAGGTTTTGAATCACCTAAACCTTCAGGCCATAAGCGCCCATGCAAGTCTGTTCCCATTGCCATTGTGTTCGCGACGGCAGTGGCACGAGCCAAAGAAAGATGCCAATTCGATGGATATTTGCTGGTAAAAATAGGGCGGTCATCTGTATGGCCAGTAATCAGAATGCGTCCTTGGGTTGATTCTAATGTTCGTGAAATTTTAGATAATAGAGGAATAAGCACTTCATTAACCTCTGCACTCCCTGTAGAAAACAGCTCACTTGATTTAAGAATAACCCGTACACGATCAGGGAGGTTTATCAGCTCTAAACTTCCTCTTTCAACTTCGCTTTGTAGTAATTGTTGTAAACGCTGTGACGTTAAATGTACCAATGCTTGAGTATTGTTCTCTTGAGGCTGCCAACGAGCTATAGAATTAAGTTGATTAAACACATTATTTGAATGGTCATTAATACGATAGCTAAAGCTCATATACATGGCTAAAATTACCACTGAAAATACGGAGACCAACACCCATAAAGGCATACGCGCTCGCGGCTCTACACTTCTCAACACCGTACTTTCCCACGTGCCCGAAAGAGGAATTTCAGGGTCGCCGTATAGGTTATTGAGTTCGTTATATGCTTGCTCTCGATAACTTTCTAATTTATCCCTCCCCATTTTTTCCACTCGCATTTTTCCAATAAAGCCAAGAGATAAACATTGATATTGCAATTCAAGTAACTGTTGGTTGGTCCGTGGGTCAGCCAGTGCCTCATCAAGCAAGGTATAAAAATATTCGCCTCCAAATGTTTCTGCGTGAAACGTTGAAAGTAAGCTCTCTGAAGCCCATTGAGATTGTCCCCCCCAAACCGTATTCAAAACAGTTTCATCAATAAATGAACATAAACAATACCTCCCAGCCTCAATTTTCTCAGTGCTAATTGAGTGGGCACGAAGACGCATTTCAAATTCACGGATTTTGTCGATGCAGCTTTGACGTAAAAAAAACACATCACTGTGTGATGCTGTACTTCTTATCTGCCCGACGATCGACAATAAAGCAGCAGCTTCTTCTGTTAACGGATTACTACCTATGGGTGGCAAACGAATTAACTGATTGCCTGTTTTAATTTTTGTTAAAACAACCGTATGGTCACCTGATTGTAATTGCGTTAATTTATTAACCTCGTCATTATAATTCCCCTTCCGTCCCCGAATTCCAGGGCGAGGTTTTATTAGTGTAGCTTCTGACATATACAGCTATCCTTGCTTTTATAATTAATTGATAGCCCATAATTGCATATCCAATTCTGGGTATTTCCCAGAAAGATGTATGGCTATTCCACCACTGGCACTTAAGCGTTGCCAATAGTCATTACTGTTATCTAACTGGAAATAATGATATCCAGCGTGATAAGGGATCTGCCGTGGAGCTACAGGCAATGGTGTAGCTGAGATTCCAGGTAATTGGTTATTAACAAGATCACGAATATGTTCCACAGGGCCTACTTTTACCTGAGCAGGAAAACGACGTCGGAGCTCTTCTGAATGAATATCTGCTTTTATAGCAATGACAAATATAGATCTTGCTAGCAAAGTTTTATCTGCAACAGCCGCAACACTAATACCAAACTTAGTTTCTTCTATAGGTAACTGCACGGCTGTTTGCTCTAAGACCGTACTCATGTATTGGTTTAAAATAATCATTAGATTACCCATCACTGAGGTCAAATTATCATGCTGATAAACCGGAAGTTCTGGTGGACGTTTATTTTCATCAGAGAATGAAGATAATTCACCCACCATCGATAATAAATACTGGTAAAGTAATTCAGGGTGTAGGCCATCACTCATCTCTAAGTGGCATAATAATGGTTCATAACGATTAAGTAATTGTAACATTAAGAAATCGGCTATAGAGGTTGCTGAAGATTGCCCTTGGCTCAATCGACTTGCTATTGTGTCAGCTCTTAGCTTAACCATGCTACGCAGCTCAACAATAAACCGTTTTAATACCGGGTTATTTTGTGAATTTAAGCATGGAGGAATAAATTTATCATCTAGGATCACGCGTCCTTCGTCGCTTAACTCAATGACTCTAGCTATAGGCACTGTTATATAGCCAGATAAACTATCGCTAGCAAGCTTTAATTCAATAGAAAGCTGAGACAGTTGCAATACCTCTGTCGCACCACTTCCTATTGTAGAATCTGTTACTTCGTGATCAGTAAACCAAAAGCGAGTTACTTGACTAGTATCCTTTTCACTTATATTTAGAGACCCCGATTTTTCTATTGGAACAGCAAGATAAATAAGTTGTTCACGAATATTTTTATCTAATTGAATTGCTTCTGGTAAACACTCCCGTTTGGGGCTAATAATCATTGTTCCATCAGCCAATAACACACTGATTTTTTCGATCCCAAACTTGCCATGATTAAGTAAGGACTCATCTAATATCAACTCATTAACTCCCCAATGATAGGGGAAAGCAGCGCTGACAACCTGCGTTGATTCATGTAATAGAAAACGCTCTTGCTGCTGAAAGTGTTGCGGCCGTAAGAACATACCTTCAGTCCAGGCTACCCGACTTAAATCACTCATACCAATAATTCCTAAACCAACACAATATAAATATATTAATGGGAGTCTATAAAGACCGATGATTCACCAATCATAACGTTATATGTTTTATAAGCAGTCGTATCTATATTAACCACTTCACGCCATCGTGCATTTTCAATATCCTGATAAGCAACAATAATACCGGCGTAACGTACTCCAGGGGATAATTTTAATTTATACTCATACTGGCTTTTGGGTGAAAATTCAAATTCATTTTTTTCAATAAGATCTGGGCCTAATACATATTTCGGGTCATCATACAAAGAGAAAAAGTCTTGATTATCAAATAACGTTCTTGACGACAATTCATAGACTTTAACCACTATAGGTGAAGGCCGACCATTTAGATCAGGATTAACATCTGAAGAAATATTAAAATTTAAGCTGGTATAAGCAGGAACAACATAGTTTGCAACAGTACATCCAACTATAACTATTGTCATAAGTGCAAATGTTATTACCATAAATAACGGTTTCATACCTCCCCCTTTACTTTACGCCTTTTAGATATAATTCATATGACTTATAAAAATCATCATAATAAAATGGACTCTCTGTTTCTTCTAACTCTTGAAGCAAACGGTTATATATGACTTCATAAGACTGCCAGTCATTTGATTTTAATCGTGATAGTTTTATTCCAGCCCAAAATGAATCATGACTATTTTTATCAGAAATAGATTCAGGAGATAATAATTTCATCGTTCCACTAACGGCACCATCTACCCCAGCTAATAATGCTTTCTCATGATTTTTCATGTCTGAAAAGATTTCTTTAATTGCATATTCAGGTGTTAGAAAACTTGTGCTGTTCTGATTAAAAAGATTATGAATTGCATCATCTAGTGTAGCTGAAAATTTTAATGGATTATTTTCTTGTCGTTTAAACAATGTTTGATTCAATCGATTGTTATGTTTAAACTCAGATCGACTATGTAATATATCCATTACCCCTACCATTAAGTGTTGCATTGAGTTTCCTAACTCATACCACCATTTTTCATTATTCTCCTTAGGTATCATTTGGCTATTAATACCTAAACCTTGAATAAATGCATTCATAGGTTTAGATATAGCCTCTTCAACCTGAGTATCCGTAATGTGATTATCTTCTCTGTTTTTTATGGCTATTGTCTTTTTCTTTGTTCTTACAATAGGATCACTGCCAATGCTTGTACTCCAATCTTCAGGAATACCAATCGAATTACTTTCTTCATCTTGTTGATGAGTACTCATTGGTGACACAAAGTTATCCTCAACATTACCGTCAAATAATGGAGGCACGTGATTTTTCTTTACCTTTTCGTCAATTAATAATTCTGAGTCATGAACATTATTGAATTGAGCTGTCGATATGCCAAAACCCATCCCATCATTTACTAGTAAAGCCTCTTCATGTACATGGTCACCAATTGGTTGATTATTTAATACTGATTTTTTTGAATGCGTTGTTTTCGCCTTAAGGATAACGTCTATTTCATAGTCACCGAAGCACAGAATATCACCATCTTCTAAAGTAACCGCTTTATCCTTTCCAATAGGATCTAAAGAGCGATTAATAAAAACACCATTTGTTGATATATCTGTAATCACAAAATGATCAACTCGGCTATCGATATACGCATGGATACCTGAAATTACACGCTCAGGGTCAGGTAAGCACCAATCGCATTGTTGTGATCGGCCAATCACATACTGTTGAGACTTCCCATCAAACCGAAATGTTTTTTGTATTTCGAGTTCTGATGTAAATCGGTGGTAACTAACGACGACGAGTGTTAATTCCATAACAAGTATCACCTAAAAGAACAATGAACACCTAATTACCAATAGCTCAATAAACATTGTTGATATAAGCTGTTGAAAATACAATTTAAGTAGCAATGGCAGCGATACTAGAAATATCTTTTTAAAATAGCAATGTCGTCATTTTCAGTTATTGCAAATACGCAACTCACTTCATAAAAAAATACAACACGCATTGCACACTGCGTCAATAATTTGGTGACTGACCGCAATCTTTTATAATGCAACTGTGCTGAATTACTATTTATTGATATTCAATCGATTGAAAATACTTGAATTAAATCGTTTGGAGTCAATACGCGCTATGGAAAACCGCGGAAGTAGTAAGTCACAAGGCGATGTAATAACGGATAAACCTTCATCTTTACAAAATAATGAGCCAAGCACGCCTATAAAAGCAGATAAAACACGCATCAGGGCGACAACAGGTACATTGGATGATAACAATGAGCAGGTCGAAAAACATGCAAACAGTCTTATCGGTGAAGTAATCAACAACCGTTATAGAATTGACACTCTAATTGGCCATGGCGGAATGTGCGATGTCTATAAAGCAACTGACTTACTACTTGAAGGTGCAGGTATTCGCTCACCTTATGTCGCTTTGAAAGTGTTACAGCATGAATATCTATCACAACCTGATGCGGAAAAAGTATTAATTCATGAAGCACAAAAAACGCAGCAGTTAAGCCATGAAAATATCATTCGCGTCTATGACTTTGGTATTGAGCAGAAAACCTCTTATTTAGTCATGGAGTGGCTTGATGGAGAAACTCTTGAAGAAGTTATTTTACGTTCTCGTCCTGGAGGCTTAAATTTTGATCGAGCTAAAAAATTACTTAACCAAATATGCTCTGCACTTAGCTATGCTCATAGCCAAGGTGTTATTCATGCCGATCTTAAACCTGGCAATATTATGCTTACACGCGATGGGAAAATAAAAGTTTTTGACTTCGGTGTATCACGCGCTTTTAGCCTCAATATCGACGGCTATATGATGAGCAGTCAAGATGCTACCATCGCATTAAGTGGACATACACCAACTTATGCTTCTCCCAATCTGCTCAGTGGTGGTAAACCCGAAATTAGAGATGACATTTTTGCTTTTAGTTGCATTGCCTATGAATTACTAACCAGCCAGCACCCTTTTAATAGAAATCCTGCTGATATTGCTGAACAGTCAAAGTTAGTTGCAAAAAAACCAGCCAATTTACATAGAAGAGGCTGGCGTACACTTAGTAAAGGGCTTCAATTTCAACCAGATAAACGTATGTCTGATTTTATAAAATTTAACCACAGTTTAAACAAAAAATATTGGCCCCAGTTAACAGCTCTAGCTACTGTATGTTTTATCGCGGGTACCATAAGCTATGGTTTCAGCTATAAAGAAATTCAGATCACCCAGATGAGTCGTCACTTAGATAAATTACAAAAAGGTATAACTGCCGACCGTCAACTCGCTGAACTACCCAGTAATGAACTCGTGTCGGCTATCAATTCCTTACCAAAAGAAAAATTACTAATCAAAGAAGGACTGCTTAGATACAAGCAAAACCAGATAATTGATATGTACGAAGAGCGTATTAATACAATCTTAAATAATAAAAGTGACCGCTATCCTGATTATCATGCTATTGAAGCACAATTACATGCAGCACAAACCCTCTACCCAGATTCACTGACTTTATTAAGTATATCCAATACTATAAATCAGAGCTGGAAATCAACGATTAATATGCTTGAAAAGCAACTTAATATGTCATTGGAAAAACAAGAATATAAAACCGACAAATTATTGCCAATTTTCAATGACTTAACCAACATAAATAAAGAGAGAAAATTTTTGCCCAGCAAAAAAGCAACAGATACGTTTACATCCGATATTAATGCTGCGATGAATAATCTAGATTTATCTCAACTAGAAAAATTAATACGCCTAGGTGAAATTTTTTATTCAAAGACAAAAGAGCAAAAAAAATTACTGGATATAAGCATAAGACTGTCAAATTCGATAAAAAAACTAACTGACTATCATCACCAAATTAAAGATGGAAACACAATACCGTTCCCTTACCATGCAGCTACAATTTATTATGAAAACCAATTTAATCAGTTTCAGAGTACTCTTGATAATATTTCAACTATCAACCAATTAGACATACTCAATTCAAAAACAAATGAACTATACGATTTATTTCCTAATGATTTTTCACCGTTCAATAAAATTCGTCTTTCGATTGCAATTCGATACTTAAATTTTTCTGACCAATTTCTTGACGATCGTAAAAGGCAATCAGCTAGTGCCGCAATGAAAAAAGCGAATACTATATTTGCTCAATTAGATAAAAGAGAAGCCGCTTATTAAGCGATAGAATTAGCATATACGACAACAAAAAATAGATGTTTACATTAAGAGTAATTATTGTTTAAAAAGAAATAGTTAGCTCTCGTGAAAGAGCTAACTACTAAATAACGCTTATCTCATTTAGTTAATCAATCAATGCTTCCAAACGCGCTCTCATCAAGTCGTTAAATGCTTTTCTGGCCTCTTGTGCTTCTTGCGAAGCTAGTAGCTTGGCATCTTTTGCCTTCATTGCCTCATCCATTAATTGCTGTAGCTGGTCGATACGATCCTGAGGTGCATCGCCCAACTCCATACCCGACTCCCCTTTAGCTAAGGCTTCTGAACGCATGGTTTTCTTTAGCTTCCACACTAAATACAGTGCCTCTCGCTCGGATTCAGCGGCAGCCATAGCAACATCTTTAAGCTGCTCAAATTTAGCCAACGCAATACCTTCGTTTGACCAAGGATCCACATCCGGTAGGTCTTCAATATTGATAGTCGGATCTTCGTAGCCATCTTGATGTGCTAAATCTAGATGTGCAGCCTTAACTGCTGACATCATTAACATGACGGTTATCACTAGTAACGGTAACCCACCAACGATCGCTGCGGTTTGTAACGTCGATAAGCCTCCCATAAATAACAATACCGATGGCATGAAAGACAAGGCAAATGCCCAAAACAATCGGTTCCAACGCATCGGGTCTTCGGTGACATTATTTTGCACAACCGAGGCCAGAATATAAGAGATAGAATCGAACGTCGTCGCCGTAAATATTAAGCACAGCAAGGTGAAAACAGCAATAACTATGGTGCTAAAAGGCAGTTGCTCTAATATCGAGAAAATGGCTTTGTTCGCCCCTTCGGTATTGAGTATACCCACAACATCCAGTGCACCTGACAGCTGAAGCGATAAACCATAGTTGCCCAATATCATGAAAAACAAAAAGCAGCCCATTGAGCCAAAGAATATCGAGCCTGATACCATTTGTTTTATCGTACGGCCACGAGAGATACGAGCAACAAATAGCCCCATGCTTGGTGCAAACACCAGCCACCACGCCCAGTAGAAAATGGTCCAATCTTGTGGGAAGTGAGTATTCTCAAATGAGCCATATCCACCAAACGGTTCTGCCCAAGTCGCCATCACAAAGAAATTAGATAACATTCGGCCTAGTGAATCTAACCCCGTTTCCAACATAAATATCGTCGGCCCTGCCGCCAAAATAAACGCAAGTAACCCAATCGCCCCCCAGAAGTTGATATTACTCAGCATCTTTATGCCTTTTTCCATTCCCGCGTAGGCAGAGTAAGCAAAAATAGAGGTACACAGCATTAATACAATAACTTGGGTAACGGTGTTTTTAGGGACGCCAAATAGATAGTGGGCTCCTTCAGTGATCAACGGGGCAGCTAACCCTAAGGTTGTTGCACCACCACCGAGTAAACCAAAGATAAATAGCACATCAATTAATTTCCCTTGCCAGCCATAACTGCGCGCTTCACCAATCACGGGCATCAATGCCGCTGATACTTTTAATACGGGCTGCTTACGCACGTAATAAAAATAAGCGATTGGTAAGGCAGGAACGAGATAAATAGACCACGCGATTGGCCCCCAGTGGAATAATCCATAGGTTGCCGCCCAACGAACGGCTTCTTCACTGCCCGGCTCAAGCTGGAAAGGCGGAGCCTGATAGTAATATGCCCATTCAATCGCTCCCCAATAAAGGATACTGGCACCAATTCCACCACAAAAAAGCATTGCCGCCCATGATGCCGTTTTAAATTCAGGCGCTTCATCGGGATCACCCAATTTAATCTGACCGATATCCGAAAAAACGATGTAAATCATAAAAAAGAATGCACCAAGCCCTAGTGCTAAGTATAAGAATCCCAATTTATCGGTCATAAACGTTTTGGCAATCGCGATCCATTCAGCCCCCTGAACAGGGAACAATAAAAGGGGCACAACGACGGATATCAACATACCTAACGCGCCAAAGAACGTCGGTTTGTCTATTAACTCAAAGTGCTTATTGTTAAACACGTTATCTCCTAAAAATATTATTCTTATTTAAATAGGAAACGATCATCGAGCTAACGCGTGCTTTGTTCAAACCGAGCTTTTTATGATYAACATAAAGAAAGTTGCATGATGTCATCTTGGCTCTGGGTCGGCATTATTGATTGCCGCAGCCTAAAGCCGACAGCAAAAGGTGAGGCGTTTTACAAAGAGGTGAGCAAATCGCTTATGGTACGGGTGTGAGCGGGAGACAACGCTGAGCTTCATTCACGGTTGGAGTCTAGACAGCAGTTCAATCAGTGAAATAGGGCGGTTGTAATGGTTTGATATATAAAACTAAGGCCTCGCATTTGCGAGGCCTTTTTGTGTTCCGACCAAAACTAAATAGTAGAAAGGGTCGAACATTCAATAACTCTTATTTAACGGTTAACGAAAACTAGGGATAATTGCTGGAATCCCCGGTAAAAGGCCAACCAATGCCATTACGCCACTTAGTACAATGAACATAATTCCAGGCAACACCCAACGGCTCATTTTACTCAGTTCACCGCTGCGTTCTTTACAACCGACCAAGCCTAAGTTGTCTAGTAGCATGGTGAGAGACCAACCAAATGCTGGGTTCACTAGCGCCGATGAAAATACAACAATCGCTGCCGATTGGGTGGTTTTCCCTTCACGTGTCATTTCCATTCCAGCTTCTAGCAATGGAACAAATACTCCAACAATCAGCGCGACACAAAGTACAGGTTGCCAGATAGCTAAATCCATCGGGTAACCCCAAACTGCGGCGATGATACAGAACAGAGCTGTGAGCAAAGCGCCAGCAGGAATAGGGCGTTTAGCAATTGCCGCCGGTACGATATAAGTACCCCATGAAGACGTAAAGTTAGTACCACCAAGCAGAGAACCGAACGTCTGACGAATTGAAGCCGTGGTCATGGTGTCGTCGATGTTCATATGTACTTTTTCGGTACGTTCTGGGTAGCTGATTTTTTGGAATACTTGATGTCCTAAGAAATCTGGCGACCACATTGCCACGGCTAAAATAGCAAACGGCAATACCACCATGAAGTGTTCAATCGTCGGTAGACCAAGCATCCAGCCGGTATCTTCTCCCCACCAATACATAGGGTTCATGTTAGGCAAGCCTGGCTCAGTGTGGAAAGCAAATGGGGCACCCATAGCAAATGCAATCGTACCACCCAGTAAGCAACTAAGAGGAACAGCTAACCAACGTTTGCGGAAGTGTTCCAATAGCGCGTACAAGATAATGGTGCAAAAGATCACGACAAAAGCAATATGACTCATACCTATTCCCTCAGCCCAAGCGAACAGCTTTTTCACTTGAGAGGCGGTACCAACAAAGCCAAGGTAGAGTAATAAGCCGCCGCACACGCCTTTACTGGTGAGGTTTGCCAACATGCTGCCACCTTTACTGATGGCTAAGATTAAGCCAAAGGCGCCAATCAGCAACCCAAAAGCCATAGGATGCCCGCCTGCTGCAACGACAATCGGAATTAAAGGGATGAGTGGGCCATGTGTACCTGCGAGGTTAGCGGTCGGCAATAAAAAACCAGAGAACAGAATAATGAAAACAGAGGCGATGAGTAATTCATAACGAACGTTTTCTAAAATAAAGCCTTCATTTAGCCCTAAAGCCCCGGCAAAGGTGGCTGCAATGGCGCCTACCATAACGACTTTACCAATGGTAGCAGCCATCGCTGGGATGGTATCTTCTATCTCAAATCGATAATCTTTGAACGGCAAATTGGGACGCCAGCGTTTAGGCGACATGATTTGTAACTCGTGCTCTAGATACTGTTCTCGGGAGTTAAATTCTGAGCTTGGTTTGTGTTGTTGTTCATAAGTGAGTTCATCCTCATTGGCTTGAGGCTTATCTGTTTGTATATGTACGGACTCTAAAGTAATGCTCATGTTGATTCCTTTCGTTCACACTCTAAGGTGTGTTATTCCAACAAACGTTATTGACTCACGGCACGAAAATTTAGCGGAGTAGTTAGCTATATGTTTTCTGCCACAAAGAACTCGATGACTCTATTTTACTTATGAGTAAATTTATTATTAATAAGTGAAGCTAACTCACCATGAAATACAAATAACGWATCAACCTATAACTAAAAAATCATTAATATTCAGTTACTATTACCTTATACCAAACCAAAAAAAACAAATAGTCTCAGGTGGTTAGACATTAGTCGTAGAGTAAGGCGACTAGTATGAAACACTGTAGATAGTATGTGTCTATTTATTTGTAGGCCCTTAATCTCAGGAATAATAAAGTAACGTTCAACAAGAAACAGTTCGACTTTAAAGGCTCAGAGAAAATCCATCGACTCATGCTTTGTTGTATTCTTGGTGTGATTTGATTGTGAACATCTGTTCCAGTTTTATGCTGGATATATTGGGGCGATAAACAGGGAAAGGTCTTGCCTTTGGCAACTAAATCTCTACTACGTTCTCCCCCTGATAGTGATAGAATCTCCGCATCAGAATTATCGAGAAACTAGGTATTTATAAACAATGTTTATCCATCACGTTAACGGCATCGACTGGCTGGTGATTACAGCTTTTGAAGAACTGAAAACGATGTTTATCGAAGATGCTGGTCCCATCCCATCTTACTTCTCTACCGCCAGTGAATTGAGCCTGATTGATCAAGCCAAGCGCAGCTATGGATTTTTGCCTACACTCCGCGGCGTAATCACCGATACCGGCACTTTTCAAAGCCAGGATAACGAAGAAGATTTGAACCCACAGCTTGCCTGCCTAGTTGAGGGGCGTGGTCGGGTGTTTATCTATTACGGCGGCTTTGTGGCTTTTGTGGATGACGAGCAAACCTTTATTACCCGAATGGACTGAAAATTATTCAGTAAGTTGAAATCGGCGAACTGTATCCCTAGCATAACTAAGCTTGCCATATAAACCCGTTTCAAAAAGCCCCATAAAAAAGCCCCCTATTCGTCATAAACAAATAGGGGGCTAGAATTTCAAGCATATTACTGTGTTAAGTTACGAGCCTTAACGACGATTACTTGTCAAAGTGAAGGACAGTACGAATACTTTCGCCTTTATGCATTAGCTCAAATGCTTCATTCACATCTTCAAGTGCCATTGTATGCGTAATAAAGTCGTCTAACTTAAACTCACCTTGCATGTAACGTTCTACGTACTCAGGTAGTTCAGAACGACCTTTAACGCCACCGAATGCAGAACCACGCCATACACGGCCAGTTACCAACTGGAATGGACGGGTAGAAATCTCTTGGCCCGCACCGGCAACACCGATAACAACCGATTCGCCCCAGCCTTTATGACAACACTCAAGAGCTGAACGCATTACATGTACATTCCCGATACATTCAAACGAGTATTCAACACCACCGTCAGTCATTTCAACAATGACTTCTTGAATTGGCTTGTCGAAGTTGTTCGGATTAATACAATCTGTCGCACCCAGTTTGCGTGCTAATTCGAATTTGCTTTCGTTAATGTCGATAGCAATGATGCGTGATGCTTTCGCCATCTGTGCACCAATAATTGCAGAAAGACCGATACCGCCAAGACCGAAGACTGCAACGGTGTCCCCTTCTTCAACTTTAGCCGTATTCATAACTGCACCCATGCCTGTGGTAACGCCACAGCCAAGAAGACACACTTCTTCAAGCGGTGCTTCTGGGTTTACTTTCGCTAAAGAGATTTCAGGTAATACCGTGTACTCAGAGAACGTTGATGTGCCCATGTAGTGATAAATTGGCTCACCATTAATCGAAAAGCGTGTTGTGCCGTCTGGCATCAAACCTTTACCCTGAGTTTCGCGAATTTTCTGGCACAGGTTAGTTTTACCTGATTTACAGAACTTACACTCGCCACATTCAGGTGTATAAAGCGGAATAACGTGATCGCCCACTTGGACACTTGTTACACCTTCGCCGATAGACTCAACGATACCGCCACCTTCGTGGCCAAGAATACAAGGGAAAATCCCTTCAGGATCATCACCTGAAAGCGTGAATGCATCAGTGTGGCAAACACCTGTAGCAATCATACGAATACGTACTTCACCTTTTTGCGGTGGCATTACATCAACTTCTTCCATTGATAGAGGCTGACCAGCACCCCATGCAACAGCAGCGCGTGATTTAATAGTCTGAGCAGTCATTATTTTATCCTTCAGTACGTTCAGTAAATCGAATTCTGTGGAAACGACCTATTACCGTTTCGATGGAAGCTATTATATTGATAACTCAACAAATGATAATTACCTAAAAATACAAATGACTATTACCACAGTGTAATAATCAAACCTTCCTTTCGATTAATACCTCGGCTTTATTGGCTCAATATAGCCTGTACTCATTACGATATACTCAGGCTTTACTGATAGGCATCACAGATCGTGATACCTTCTAACTTTTACTTCGATTCACAACTGATATCCTCCATCGCTCTATTCGTTTACCAGATACAGAGTAAATCAATGTCAGCGATTGAACGCCTATTCCATGCGGTAATATTTGAAGTGTTAGCCGTTACATTGTCGATTATTGGTTTAATTATTTTCACTAACCATCCAGTCACAAGCCTATCAGGAACTATGATAGTGGTCGCGACTGTTGCGATGGTGTGGAACTTAATTTTTAATGCCATTTTTGATCGTTTCTTTACCGGTAACCGTGAAGACAGAAGCTTAAAAGCCCGAGGTATTCAACTTATTGGATTTGAAAGTGGGCTATTACTATTAACGGTTCCCTTAATGGCATGGCTACTTTCGGTAAGCTTATGGGAAGCCTTTGTCTTAGATATTGGCGTCACAATCTTTATTACCGTATACGCTTTCGTCTTCAATTATTGCTATGACCATTTACGTGCAGCCTTGCTTCGTAAACGTAAACTGACAATAGCAACCCAATAAACCGCATTAATTCGCATACAAACTATTTAGACCCACCTCTTGAACGCAGGTGCATAGAAGAGTAAAAACAATGACAGCAGAAAATAACCTAGAACAAAGCCTTGCGATCATAAAGCGAGGTGTAGATAACATCACCCCAGAAATTGCACTAATAGAAAAGCTAAAATTAGATCGCCCATTACGGATCAAATTAGGTGCCGATCCTACCGCACCAGATATTCATTTGGGCCACACTGTTATCTTAAATAAGCTTCGCCAGTTTCAAGATCTTGGTCACCATGTGATGTTCTTAATTGGTGACTTTACGGGTAAGATCGGCGATCCATCGGGTAAAAACACCACCCGCCCACCATTAACCACAGAGCAAGTACTTGCTAACGCTGAAACATACCAGCAGCAAGTCTTTAAAATACTCGATCCAACCAAAACCGAGATTGTATTTAACTCTCAATGGCTATCAAAGCTGGGTGCTGAGGGAATGTTAAAATTGGCGGCCAGCCAAACTGTTGCCCGTATGCTAGAACGTGAAGATTTTAAGCAACGCTTTGCATCGCAACGTGCTATTGGTATCCATGAATTTATTTACCCTCTATTGCAGGGTTACGACTCTGTTGAATTAAAAGCCGATATTGAGCTTGGTGGTACCGATCAAACCTTCAACCTTTTAATGGGGCGCGAACTACAAAAGCAACATAAGATGGCGCAACAAGTTGTGATCACCATGCCGCTACTTGTCGGGCTTGATGGTGAGAAGAAGATGTCTAAATCTGCCCATAACTACATTGGTGTCACTGAAGCAGCGGATGAAATGTTTGGTAAAGTGATGTCAATATCTGATGAGCTGATGTGGAATTACTTCGAATTACTATCATTCCGCCCGATGGCTGAGATTGAGCAGTTTAAAGCCGACATTTCGACAGGCCGTAATCCAAAAGAAATAAAGATACTGTTAGCCAAAGAAATTGTTGCTCGCTTCCATTCAGAAGAAGCCGCGATACAGGCTAACAATGCATTTGAAAACCGCTTTAAGCGCAATGTATTACCCGATGATTTGGCCATTGTTGAATGTACACAAGGTGTAACGATTAGCCAGCTGCTAAAACAAGCTGAACTGGTTGAGTCAACATCCGAAGCAATGCGAATGATCGCTCAGGGTGCAGTAAAAATTGATGGGGAAAAAGTGAATGATAAGAACCTTATCCCAGAGAAAGGAACGGCTATTTACCAAATTGGTAAGCGCCGCGTAGCAAAGATCCTGTTGGTTTAATGATCTAATACTTATTAAAAATATTGATGATACGCCCGGCAGATAATCGGGCGTATCTATTTTATAATATGGGATTATTGACGTATTATTTTGGCAGATAAATTCAATCACAAGGACGTAAAGTGATAAAACAAGCCACTAGCCAAGATACAGCAGCCGAAATCGCTGTAATATCAAAGGCCATCAGGCACTGCATTACAGAGCCACCAGCCATTCAAGATGAACTCATTGCAAACTGCGTCGATAACATCCTTCTTAGCCGAGCAAATTCGAAAACAACACTTCACATCCTCTATTGGAAAAATGACGTCGTTGTAGGCACATTACTCATAACCGAACATAACAAACTATCTAACCTGTTTGTTGACCCTGATTACCAGAACCAAGGCATTGCGAGCAAATTACTGGATTTTGTTATTCGTCAATATATCCAGCCTAATTCCACCCGAAAAATATATGTACATTCATCAACCTACGCTAAAGGCTTTTACCACCGCCATGGCTTTATCGCTAATGGTGTGAGTACTGATTTTCAAGGCGGCTGTATCCCTTTAGTATTGCATATCCAACAATCTGTCCCCGAATCACACAGGACGAACTAAAACCCTTTTTTACGGCTGCGAGACTCGCTTTGAACGTTATGGATCATCTTGCCAAAAGCTTTATCTTTGGCACGTTTTTGGGCCAACGTCGCACTGTTAAATGCCTGCTCACGCATCAGCTTCTGGTAACTCACAAAACGACGAGTTTCTAATGCACCGCTATCAATGGCTTGCATCACAGCACACCCAGGCTCATTACTGTGGCTACAATCACCAAATCGGCATTGTTGAGCTAACTGAGTAATCTCACTGAAGGTTTCACTCACGCCTTGCTCGCAGTCACTCAGCTGTAGCTCTCTCATTCCAGGGGTATCCATCAACAATCCACCTTGAGGCAGCCACTTTAGTGCTCTATAGGTTGTTGTATGACGACCTTTACTGTCGTCCTCACGTATCGCACCGGTCTCTTGCGCATCAGAGCCCATTAAACCATTCATCAATGTCGATTTCCCGACCCCTGATGAGCCAAGGAATGCCAACGTTTTACCTTCACGGCAGTAGCCTGACAATTCTTGCAGGTGAGTAGGATCCAGTGCATTAATCGCGTGCACCATCAGCAATGGGTCTAGCGACTGTACTTGTTGCCGCTTGCTATCAGCATCATCGCATTGGTCCGCTTTTGTCAGCACAATAATAGGCTCTACTTCCGCTTCTTTTGACAAAGCAAGATAGCGCTCAATACGGTTAAGGTTAAAATCTTGATTGAGCGAGCAAACCACGAATAGGCTATCAACGTTGGAAGCAATTAATTGCGTATCGACTTTCGAACCCGGCGCTTTGCGCTTAAATAACGATTGCCGTTCAAGATTACGGTGTAGCTTCAGCGTGTCGTCAAACAACACCCAGTCACCAACACACATTCGTTCACTATTCGATGACTGCGCTAAGTTAAATGTACCTTGTTCACTCATGACCACCGAACCACTTCGATGCTGTTCGACCACGCGACCAATTCTAAAATCAGTTAGCTCTTCTAATGTCAGTTGTTGTTGAAAGTAAGGACGCCAACCTAATTGAATTAATGATGGTGTATTCATGCGTGTATTGCCTTAAATGCTTAAAATAATACCCTTCGTAGCAATGGTACCGCTACCCAAGGCTTTCTCTGTATCCAATATTATATTCATGCAATAGGAAAAGATTGAATAAAACCGACAGTTTTAAAATTCTATCAAGGTAAACTGAAAGCACAACGGACAGGGAATAGTCATAAATGATTGAGTTAATAGAATTAATAAAGCCTGATTTACTGAGTGTAAGCCACTTTACTGTTCTGATTATCTTCAGTTTTGTAACTTCGGCGCTTACCGCTGTAATGGGGGTCGGAGGCGGGGCTATGCTCATTGCCTTAATGGCAACCTTTATGCCTGCTGCTGCAATTATCCCTGTTCATGCCCTCGTGCAACTCGGCTCAAACGGCGGCCGCTGCTGGCTCCTGCGTCAACATATCAGACGCGATATTTTACTATGGTTCTTCGTCGGCAGTTTGCTCGGAGCTTTAATGGGTGGCCAACTGGCATTCAATTTACCTTCTGAAGCCATCACATTAATTTTAGGCTGCTTTATTCTCGCAAGTTGCTGGCTACCGATAACAAGAAGCTTGGGTGGCAACAAAAGCATGGCGACGTTAGGGGGGATCACAACCTTTTTAACCATGTTTATCGGGGCGACAGGTCCATTTGTTATTGCAAGTATCAAGCACCTTATTCCAGAACGCCGTGAATTAGTCAGTACAACGGCTGCACTAATGAGTTTTCAACATGCCATCAAGGCGTTAACCTTCGGCCTCTTTGGTTTTGCCTTCCAGGAGTGGATGGGTTTAGTTGGTTTGATGGTGTGCACCGGCTTTTTAGGTACACTTGCAGGACAATACCTGCTGGAGCGCTTTCCTAATCACCAATATCATAAAATATTAAAGCTTCTACTGACGTTCATCGCCATTAGGCTAATTGTTACCTCGACCTTATCTCTGGCTCAATAACTTATATGCAACTAGCTTCACAAAGCACCTAATGTGAAACCTTCAATGCCGTTCACGTACTTTTAATATCAGTAATCCGTAATATCTATTTCGTCAGCAATTACCGCTGATAAATAAAGCGTTGTCGTTATATAAACCAACCTTTATTCATTGGAATTTAAATGAAATCTATTATAGGTATTATCATGAAATGTAGTCATAGCCGCATTTATCGTATTAAGCGTACTTTCATTCAACGTGTATTTTATAAAGAAGTACATCGTTGCTATAACTGCGGCAAGTCTATTAAAATATAATGAAAAACACACAATCACTACATAAAAAGATCAAAAATCAATCAAACGTTATTTTAACTAAGTCTAGGCAGAGATTCTTAAAGAAGTACTCAACTAAAAATGAAAGTTAAATCAGCATTAGCTAAATGATAAATTAGCATGGTCTAATTATTACAATATATTGAAGGGGAAAGCTTAATCGCTATTCCCCTGTTTGACCAAGAATAAGCTTAATTTATTTAATCACTACACGGTTTTCACAGGCAAATTCAAGCATATCTCTTAACTTGATCATCGCTGCAATATCCTGATTCATTTCTTTCTTAATATCTTCAAGCTCATTCGCACTGACTTTTCCATCTATCAACGCATCTCGAATTTCATGTTGAACATCACCGCGCTCTTTATCCCAGTTCATCCATGCATTCAATACATTACGATATGTAATGTCATGCTCACTTTCCCGTTCAAAGCGTTCACACTTAAGGTTAAACAACTTCAGCATTTCCTCAATCACATAGACATGCTTTTCATTCTTTTGCAACACGAGCAGCGTCAACAAGAACTCTTGAATGGTTAAGTGGTGGTTTTCTTGGCTCGGGTTTACTTTATTGGAGAATGTTCTTGCGCTTAATTTTTTTCCGCCAATCTCTATAATCTGATTGAATACATTTTCAATCCCAACCTCTTTCATTTGAAGGTGAAGCGCACGTGTAAAACCATCAAACTGACACTCTTTATTCACTTTTCCACTCGCAAATTCCAATAAGGAATATAATCCATACCAAGATAGGCATTTAATTAAAGATTTAGCAGCTAGCTCTTCGACAGATAAATTATTAATTGAGATTCTCTAATCTCTTAAAGAGGATGAAACTATTGAATATACAAGCTGCTTGTTATTTGTTTTAAATGTATAAATTTCAGACAGGCATTTTAAGTATCAGTAAAACACATACGAACTAAATAGATCTAATAACAAATAAAGTTTAATTCAAAAACAAAATCAATTAAAGGATTTATACTCATTTCAGTAGAGAGCAGATAAACGATATTCGAAAATTATTTCGAGCGAAACAGGTGATGCGTATGACTCAATATGCCATCAATTGCATCCAACACCCAGCCACATGGTGTTAGTATCAATTCACTACAGGTAAATAGTAGCAAGCATTTTGCTGTTAAGCTTCCATACCATTAACCCCTTAGGCATACTGTCCTCACCCCGATATTACATGGGATAGATAATGGGACTATTTTTCAAGTATCGCCGTACTCGTGCACTAAGGGGTTACATTGGCAAACTCGCCCCGGTTTTAGTCACCGATTACGGACCACAAGAGACCTTTACCCTAGGCCAGATTGAACAAGCTGCCCGAAAAACCAAGGTATCAAAGCACTTTTTCCACTATGCCATAGCAATGTACCTTAAACAGTCAAACGATCAAATTCAGCAACATTACCATCTCAATCAGCAAAAATTGGATGCGCTACGCCAAGAACTATCAGAGTTGATCTTTACTGGTGAAAGATATGAAGTAAAAGACATTGTGGCTTTGACCAAATCATCGGGCTGGCAAGGCGGTAAGAATAGCGACAATCTGTCGAACTATTACGGACAAAATAGCCGATATTAATCAGCTATAAAGCAGCTTGTAAACTCCCCCGAATATAGCCAAAGCACGGTTACTTTGGCTATTTTGTAAGTTTGTTTCTTATGGTTTAATTGGTTTCTCAACCAAAGCTAATTTCTGCCATATTCTCACCATTTACTTCGAAAAAAATGGTCATTGTTCCGCTTTTTTCACTGCACTGACGAATATTAATTTCCGATTTTGGAAACCTTGCCGAAACAACCTTCAACAAGTCTTTGGTTAACTTTTCCCGATCAACGCCGCATAAAACAGTTTCAGACTTTCGCACAATACAACCACCGTAAGCTATGACAGATACCCTGTTAAAGCGACGCGTTGCTGTTTTAATTAAATCCTCTCAAGTTACCCTGCAGCACTATTTTGTGAGTCCTATGCCGAAATCTTAGAAAATAGGATACAAAACCACACGATGGGGAAGATACCAATTGAGGATTCGATGATGATGTAATCATCAAAACAAAAGCACAAAGGAACGGCTATGAAACACCCTAAAATCACTTTCATTGGTGCGGGTTCAACAATTTTTGTCAAAAATATTCTTGGTGACGTATTCCATAAACCGGCCCTAAAAAGTGCCAATGTCGCGTTAATGGATATTGACCCAGTTAGACTGGAAGAATCCCAGATTGTTGTCAGTAAACTGATGGAATCAGCAGGTGCAACCGGGAAAATTGAATGCTATACCAACCAAAAAGAGGCACTTAATGAGGCTGATTTTGTGGTTGTCGCTTTCCAAATCGGTGGTTACGAGCCGTGTACCGTGATTGACTTTAACGTGTGCAAGAAGCACGGATTAGAACAAACGATTGCTGATACATTAGGCCCAGGCGGTATAATGCGCTCGCTGCGTACCATTCCGCATTTATGGCAGATCTGTGAAGACATGACGGAAGTTTGCCCTGAAGCCACCATGTTAAACTACGTAAACCCAATGGCAATGAACACATGGGCGATGTACGAGAAATACCCGCACATCAAACAAGTGGGGCTCTGCCACTCCGTTCAGGGAACCGCTGAAGAGCTAGCCCGCGATCTGGAGATCGATTATAACGACTTACGTTATACCTGTGCAGGTATCAACCATATGGCGTATTACCTTTCCATTGAGAAAAAAGATTCACAAGGAAACTACCACAGCATATACCCTGACTTACTCGCAGCTTACGAATTGGGACAAGCTCCGAAACCAAGCATTCATGGCAACCCGCGCTGTGAGAACATTGTGCGCTATGAAATGTTCAAAAAGCTGGGCTATTTCGTGACTGAATCTTCTGAGCATTTTGCAGAATACACACCTTACTTTATCAAGCCTAATCGCCCCGATTTGATTGAACGCTATAAGGTACCGCTAGACGAATACCCAATTCGCTGCGTAGAGCAAATCGCAAACTGGAAAAAAGATCTCGACGCATTTAAAACAGCCGACCGTATAGACATAAAAGAATCTCACGAGTATGCCAGTACCATTATGAATGCTATTTGGAGTAATACCCCAAGTGTCATCTACGGCAATGTGAGAAATGATGGAATTATTGATAATTTGCCGCAGGGGTGTTGTGTTGAAGTCGCCTGTTTGGTTGATGCTAACGGCGTCCAACCGACAACTGTCGGAAAGCTACCAAGCCATTTAGCGGCATTAATGCAAACCAATATCAATGTGCAAACTTTGCTCACCGAAGCGATTTTGACAGAGAACCGTGACCGTATTTACCATGCCGCAATGCTCGACCCACACACGGCAGCGGTATTGGGTATTGATGAGATATATGCATTGGTTGATGAGCTAATCGACGCCCATCAAGACTGGCTACCAAAGTGGATTTATCAATAAGTAATAGCCAATAACTAATCCGATCTGAAAAATAATAGCGTGACGCGATTCATTCCATTGTTTGGCAAAGCGCTATTAATGAATAGACAAAAACAAAATATCTATAACAAGAAGCACTTCAATTATAACGTGAAACAATAACGATAAAATGCCTACCTCGTTCAGCGTGGGCATAAGGAGCTTTTAATGAGCGTATCTATGAACACCAAGTTAAGCTATGGATTCGGTGCATTTGGTAAGGACTTTGCCATCGTCATCGTCTATATGTACCTGATGTTTTACTATACCGATGTCGTCGGGATCTCTGCGGGCATGGTCGGTACCATATTCCTTGTCGCCCGAATTTGGGATGCAGTAAACGACCCTATCATGGGCTGGGTTGTAAATAACACCCGCACCCGTTGGGGCAAGTTCAAACCTTGGATCTTAATTGGTACCATCGCGAACTCAATTGTTCTGTATATGCTGTTCAGTGCCCATTACTTTGAAGGGCCAGCCCTCATTGCTTATATCGCGGTCACTTATATACTTTGGGGAATGACTTACACCTTAATGGATATTCCATTCTGGTCATTAGTGCCAACCCTAACCCTTGATAAACGCGAACGAGAAGAGCTAGTTCCCTACCCTCGCTTTTTTGCCAGCCTTGCCGGCTTCATTACTGGTGCAATCGCGCTGCCATTTGTTAATGCGGTCGGTGGTGACGATAAAGGGTTTGGCTTCCAAATGTTCACACTAATTCTTATCGCCTTTTTTGTCGCTTCAACAATTATTACGCTGCGGAATGTCAAAGAGCGCTATTCGTCCGCGAACCTCAACAATGGGCAACAAGAAGAAAAAGTTTCACTGAAAAAAATGGTGTCATTGATCTATAAAAATGACCAACTATCCTGTGTATTAGGCATGGCACTTTGCTATAACCTTGCCACCAATATCATCATGGCATTTGCGATTTATTACTTCACCTATGTGGTGGGACGTGAAGATCTGTTCCCGTATTACATGGCCTATGCGGGCATCGCAAACCTGATCACGTTAGTGTTCTTTCCGAAACTAGCCAAACTCTTCTCTCGTCGTATTCTATGGGCTGGTGCTTCAGGCCTACCAATTCTAGGGAGTGCGGTACTTATTTACATTGGGTTATATGATCAGCAAAGTGTATTGCTCATTTCAACAGCGGGCGTGCTATTACAAATTGGTACAGCACTATTTTGGGTGCTCAATGTGATCATGGTGGCTGATACGGTTGATTACGGGGAGTATAAGCTCGATATTCGTTGTGAAAGTATTGCTTACTCGGTGCAAACACTGGTCGTTAAAGCAGGCTCTGCGTTTGCAGCATTCTTCATCGGTATTAGTTTAACCATGGTGAATTATGTGCCAAATGTTGATCAAAGTGCCGATACCATTTTTGGCATGCAATGCATCATGATTGGCTTACCAAGCTTCTTCTTTGCCATCGCTCTGCTTATTTACTTTCGTTACTACAAACTAAACGGCGCTTATCATCAAAAGATCCAAGATCAGTTGATGGTGAAATATGGAACTGAAGGTGACGAACAAGAAAAACCTCTCGCCACTGAACCACCATTTGCTACAGAAAGTCGCTAAAAACAGCGGCTCTTGGTTAACCCAAGAGCCGTTTTAAAATCAACTTACTTGCTCAACGCTGTCAGCCCACTTGGCAATCATGCTAATGAGATCGGCTTTTTTTACCGGCTTAGTCAAATAGTCATTCATCCCGAAAGCGATACTCTTTTGTCGCTCTTCAATCATCGCATGGGCGGATAGCGCAACAATCGGGCACCAATGCGTATCGCTGTTCGCCTGAATAGCCCGAATATCTTTTGTTACCCCATAACCATCTTTTTTCGGCATCGAAATATCAGTAATGACTAAATCAGGTAAATGGTGTTGATACAGTTCAACAGCCTGCTCGCCATCAACGGCAAGGATCAACTCTACGCCAGTACTACCCAGCATTTTTTCAACCAATAACCGATTTACCATACTGTCTTCAGCGACCAACACCCTAACATTGTGAATATCCGGTTGCACAGGTGGAGGACCAGAGTCATTTCCTTTACTAAGATGTTGGTGGGCACTTTGAACTTGGCTTTGTTTGCTTGTAAATGGCAGCACGGGGTTATTATTCTTAGGCTCAGTCGGTTGATTGCTCAGCAATACCGAGAACATAAACTGCGACCCCTTTCCTTCTTCAGATGCCACCGTTAACTCGCCACCCAACAACTTAATTAAGTGATTGCAAATAGCAAGCCCCAAGCCCGTCCCTTCATACTCACGAGTAGCCGAGTTATCGACTTGTTCAAATTTTTCCATGATAAAAGGCAGCCTGTCCGCTGGAATACCGATACCAGTATCGGCAATGCAGAAACTATAGCGAGTTTGAGATGGCAACGCCTCGGCTTTAACGGTGAGCCTTACCTGTCCGGAAGGCGTGAATTTAATCGCGTTGCCAACAATATTGAGCAACACCTGATTGAGGCGCCCTTTATCGCCACAGGCAAATGCATTTATATCCGCAGGTATATCAAGTAATAGCTTCAAACCTTTAGCATTGGCATGATAGGTACATAAGTCGACAGCACCTTGAACCGTTTCGCGTAAATCAAAGGGTTCATCGATTAAGGTAAGCTTACCCGCTTCAATTTTACTGTAATCCAAAATATCGTTAATGATAGTGACAAGGTTATCTGCCGAATTATGTATCAGCTTTAACTGTTCATGATATTCACCGTTCGCTACCTGCTCAAGTAACAACTCACTCATCCCCATAATGGCATTCATTGGAGTACGAATTTCATGACTCATATTAGCGAGAAATTCAGATTTTGCCTGAGCGGCTTTTGTTGCCTGTTCTAACGCGGTTTCTAGCTGCTGCTCAACCTGACGACGCTCCGTTACATCACGTTCGACAGCAATAAACCTGTCTATATTGCCAAAGCTATCTGATACTGGCGATATATCAAGTTCAACCCAATACGGTTTGCCTTGTTTGGTGTAGTTTAGAATTTCAACTCGCACAGGCTGTTGGTTTTTAATGCATTTCGCCAGTTTCTCAATGGTTTCCAGATCAGTATCTTCACCTTGTAAGAGCTCACCAGGCTGTTTACCAATGACTTCGGTCAAGGTATAACCCGTAAGGTTTTCAAATGCAGGGTTAACCCAAGTAATATCGCCTTGGCCATCAGTGATGATCATCACGTCTCTGGCATGTTCGGCCACCTGCGCTAGCTCCGTCACTTTTTCAGACAGTATCATTTGTTGGCGGTGTTTATCGGCAAGATGTTCATGACTACAAGCGAGCGATTGAGACATCTCATTAAATGCTTGGCAAACTCGCGTTACCTCATCGTTCCCCGTTATGGCTATTTGCGTACCAGGCCCCTTCTGCGCCACTTGCTCAACCCCTTTTCGGAGCAAGTCGAGTCGGCGCATTAGGTATGTCCCTAGCGCTAACGAAAACAGCGCCACTAGCGACATTTCAGCCGCGGCAATCATCAAGCTAGAGCTGGTTGCCTGACTAAGCAGCACATGTAAGTCACTAACTCTAACCCCCATCTCAACTTTACCGTAATATTGCTCAGCAACCATGATTTGGCTTTCAACATCAAACACATCATCTGTCACGTTAGATGGTGACTGGGTCAGGTTTACATCTTCATCGACATATTCACCATGCAAAGTCAACTCGGTATTATTGCGGTCAACAATGCGGATATAAGCAAGGTTTTGTTCACTAACGATAGATTGGGCGAAACTATCCAAATAGGCTAAATCTGTCGCCAGCACAGCATCTCTGGTCGCTTTAGAAAATACGCTTACCAATTGCTTACTACCCAGCTCTAAACGATTTTCATTAGACACTTCCAGCCAATGCAACCCACTGATGATTAATATCGCCAGCGCAAAGGCTTCTATTAATGCTATACCAATGATGGTTTTTGAACGTAGTGTCATAGCCTCGCCCTCTACTTTAAATAATTAAAGCTGGATCCCTAATGCGACGACATCATCCCAATCACTGTCTATTGCTGACTCAAAACCTTTAATATTTAATGACTTAAACATTTCTCGCGCTTGTGCATGATGATTGAGCTTGTTAATACTACTGTGTAGCTGCGCTACCGTTTCTTTATCAAGGTCATTTTTATAGGCGATTGCATGAGGGGTATAACTTTGGGTCTTGTAGATTACGGTTAGCTGCGATCTCAAGCTTTCTGGGATACTATTGAACGTTCGCATAATGCCGCCACCCGCAGGGTAAATGCCTTTTGCCACCGCCATATACACCGAGTCATGCGCACCAACATAGTTCGGGTTAATCGCCAGCCCTTTCTGACGTAACTCTGACTGGGTAAGAATAGAAGCGGCAAACGCGCGTGGTGCAGGAAACGCTAGTTGCTGGTTATCTAGTGTTGATATCTCTTCACTCCAGCCTTTTTTCGCCACCATGATCCCTGTTATTCGTTTGTCTTTTGCATGAGCCAGTGCGGTATATCCATTAGGGTTATTCACCAGTGTAAAGTGGTAAGGATTCATATAGGCTATATCATACTCACCATCGGCTAGGCGCTGTTCAAAGGTCGGTATATCTCGCGCAGTGGCAAAGCGAATTTTAACCCCAGTAACTTCGCTCCATGCCGATAATAACGGTCCCCACTGCTGAGCTAGCTTGGCCGCTGATTGCTGAGGAACCACGCCAAAAACCAGTTCATTATCTTCAGCCAAGGCTTGCTGAGATCCTACGAAAAGTAACATGGCCATCATAACCGTTCCGATTATGCGTTGTAATTTGATTTGCATCTTGGCGATTAGCATTACTCTTTGCATGTTTTTATCCTCTGTAAATAACATTAATCATGACTAGTAATTAATGCTTCCCCATATTTACTGCAATACAATGAGAATGCATGTTTACTCATATCGGCTACATGATAGGTACTACAAGATTGATGCCAGATTATATAAATGCAGCAGATGCCAAGGGATTAAGACATCGTGAAGGAATGACACAGGCCAAGAATTGGGTTGAAAATAAAGAAGCTAAATGAATTGCCTTTTAAAGAAATAATGTAGTTACCGCGCCACGATATTTACACCATGCATAGAAAGTTGATTGTTTTTACGGCTTAGTTCGCGAAACTCAGTCGGGGTCATACTCATATAACGTTGAAACGTATCGTAGAAACGACTGCTAGAATTAAAACCAACGGTTAGTGCAATATCTAAAATAGTTCGGTTCGAGTCAGTTAACAATGCACGGGCATGATTGATCCGCATGGATGTGATGTACTCTTTTATTGTCATTTTCATTACACTCTGAAATCAGTTCATCGCGTAGTTAGTATGCAAACCGACATGCTCGGCAATCGCTTTCACGGTCAAAGACGAATCGTGATTACAGGCAATATACTCAAGAATTTTCTGAACATGGAACTAAGAGTGCTTGGATAGACCTTTCACGCTTTGCTTACAGTCCATTGTTGAGGTTAACTGTTCCCATCCCGTTAAGGATAGTCGTTTAAGCATTAACGACATCTCATCAGCATTAGTTTAACCATGGTGAATTATGTGCCAAGTGTTGAACAAAGTGCTGATACCATCTTTGGCATGCAATGCATCATGATTGGCTAACCAAGTTTCTTCTTTGCCGTCGCTCTGGGTATTTACTTCCGTTACTACAAACTCAACGGGCTTATCACCAGAAAATCGTTAGTAAAGACACATATAATTGTCAGCAAGCATTATTTCGCCCAATGACAAAAAACCAAATAGAACTCAAAAATATTTTTTAGACCTGCTTAATACATGCATCGTTATCGGTTTTACCTCCATTTTTCTACTACTACGCCATATTGATCTAGCATATTTTTACTTGCCAAGACCATGGTTTCATTGACTTTTTGTTACTTATATACGTTATATAAATAATTATTTGGTGATAAGCTCATCTCTAATATTAAAGATATGGACATGGTTCTTTTTATGAATAAGAAATTCATTTTCGCATTTTCTATTGCGGCTACTCTTATCAGCGGATGTTCGGCAATATCTGAGGGAAAAATAGAAAATAATGTCAAATTTAATGGCAACGGTACAAGAAACTTCACATTCGAAAAAGCTGAAGGCGTAAATGAATCTGAAATAAAACACGCACTAGCCTCAAGCTTTTACAAAGCCAGCCTGATACACACCGTTCGTCATTCTGATAACGACACACTGAAGGGCGTTAAAGTCGCTTTAGTCGGCAATGACATCGCAGTTACCCATTACGGAAATTACGGTTCATTATATGATGAAAAGTCTGCCGTCTTTAACATCGCGATCACTGAAAATGAAAACGATTATAAGGTCACGGTTAAGTGTCCATCTGAATACTTAGACAGAGCGAATTCTAGAGGGACGATAGGCCAGCCTGAGTATACTTCTAGAAGGGATGTTGTGAATAATTTAAATGCTATGTGCACAAAATCCACCCCTTCAATTGCGAGTAATTAATATATTTATCACGCAATAATACTCGTAAACCAAGTTATGAAAGAGTAACTCGATGCATTGGTTCAAATATAATGTACTTACATTAATCCCTTATCTAACGCCGAACCATGCATCGACAACTGATTGTTTTTACGGCTTAGTTCGCGAAACTCAGTCGGGGTCATACTCATATAACGTTGAAACGTATCGTAAAAGCGGCTGCTGGAATTAAAGCCGACAGTAAGTGCAATGTCTAAAATAGTTCGGTTCGAGTCAGTTAACAATGCACGGGCATGATTGATCCGCATGGATGTAATGTACTCTTTTATTGTCATTTTCATTACACTCTGAAATAAGTTCAT
>NZ_JAKJSJ010000043.1:0-60531 GCF_050336715.1 Photobacterium makurazakiensis | reverse complement strand
TAATACTACCAACCAAAATAATTATTTAATTTAACTAATTGGTAACAGTCTTTGATGGTTCATTTTAAATATAGATATCAAAATGATATTTGTTTTTGTAAGTCGGTAAGAAAAATTGATTAATACGATAAATGTTATCGTATTAAATTGAGCGTAATAATAAAAAGCCGATGCATAAACACCGGCTTTCAAAAAATCAACTGTTTACATTAATAGTTAAATTATAGATCCATCGGCTGATTTTCTTTAAGTAGCTTCATACCTTTAATATGCTGAAGAAACCACTTAACAATAGCCAAAGCCGCAATCACAAGACCCACAACAGGGATAGCTTGCAGCACTTTATGTAACATAGGGCTGTATACCCAATACTCTGCCCCTGCAATCATTCCTGTTGTCGTTGCAGCAGTTACACCTAACACGATAAAAAAAGTAAAGAACAAAAAGAACGTTCGAATTATGGTGTAGTAATGACTGTAGCTAAGCTCATCATTGCACTTATTAAGTTTGTAGGCTGAATAAATCACCGCAACAATACCTGAGATCATCAAGGTTAAAGGCGTTAAAAAACTAGCGATATACGCGAACCGAACACCCTTATTCGTATCATCTGACATAACTTTATCCATTTATAGTTTTCGTTAGTCTAATTATCACACGAATTTCTGCTTCATCAAGTATTGAAAAAATAGAAGATGATCACGATCAATACTATCCGCCAGCGCCCTTACAACGACAACAGCCTAGGTGAGCATCCCTAGGCTGTTTAATCTATTGTTGGGCTGTATTGTACTACTGTATTTGCTTACGTAGTACGATAGTCATTACAGCTCTTCTGTTGGTTCTGTTATTTCACTGCCATCTTTAATGCGCTTATGGCCTTCTTGTAAGTGAACAAAGTCAACTAAGTCATCCCCACTTACTTGGAAAGCCTGCCCAAAGCCTTTCACGAACAAGCCTTGAGTTGGTTCAAAACGGAACATTTTAAAATCTTCTAAGCCGCTTAACCCGTCAATAATGTCACCAAAACGCCCCTTTAATGAAGCAACAGCTTCAAGCCATTTTTCAGTTTCACGTTCTACAACCACAACATTGGCTTCAAACGTAAGGCGCTTACGCGCATAAATCGTTTTTGATGTTGCTTCGTCTTCAATCATCATCAACGACACTTGCGGGTTAGCTAACAAGTTACGAGCATGCTTTGCGATTTGACTGATCAGTACATAGTAACCATCATCGAGCAATGCAAAAGGCGCATAGCTGACATTAGGCTTACCATCTGCATCTACAGTTGCCAACTGAATAGTTTGGCAAGCTTCACGAAACTCTTTAATTTCAGGGCCCAAACGGTTTTGAAGGCGCTCTTGCTTTACTTGACTCATTATTATTTTTCTCCGTGGAACGCTTGTTTTAGTTGCTTGAATTTTTCAACTTGCTCAGGGAATAACTGACGTTTTTTATCACGGCCTAGGTAGACCTTAAATACACACTCACCACCTTGCGCAAAAAAGCCAATGAAGTAACTTTCTTGTCCCATAAATGGCTTGCTAACTAATGCAATGTCTGTCACTAAGTCTAAGCGTAGGTGACCATGTAGCTCACCATCTTTGCCCATTAAGTTATAGTAGCCACGCGCTTCCTTGCCTTTTGGAAACGGTGCTTTCACTTCAAATATCGAACTCATTGAATGAACAATCGTCGTTACAGGCCCCCAGTTCGGTAGATCTTCTAGGATAGCTTGTGCCTTTTCACCAGAAGTGGCAACCACCAGATCTTCTGGGAATGCCATGACCACTTCACCCTCTGTTACCCCAAGCATCTCGGCAATCGCCATAGCGTGCAGTTTTGGGTCAGCCTCAAGCTGCTCAGCAACCTGTGATTTCAGCGCATCAAATGAGATTTTCTCAAACACAATGTATCTCCTAGTACTTCAGTGTACATTTCAAAATTTGGGTGGCTGCTAAGCAGCAATCTTGTTCATATTATGTTGTTGTAAGACTTGGATCATCGACTGAGCAAGCGTAACCGACCAGAATGTTCCAGCCAGAGTCAATGACAAGTAACCGTCTTCAATTTTAACCAAACCATTTTTCTGCCAAGCTTTAAATAACGGCATGCATACAACAAAAATGTCTTGCTTAAATTTATATTCAAATTCACGAGCTGACAAAAATCCGCGATCAAAGCTTGCTTTAATTTCTGAGTGCAGAGCTGCTTGCGATGAGGACTTAGTCATCATTGCTAAGGGCAAGTCACCCTTTTTAATCGACTCAATATAAGCATCAAGCGTACGGTGCTGCATGAGTCCATAACCACCGACATTACCACCAGCACCAGCCCCTAATGGCAGCACTTCAGCAGAAGTCTTCGCCAAGCTGTTATAAATACTGCGCTCGCGGTTATCTCTTGCCCAATGGTTACCACTAAGTCGACGTAGGTGATGCTTGGCCATAAAGTTAACGCCATATTCAAACATCGATGCTTTCGCTGGCGTGTCGGCAGGCTCTGGCAGCTTACCGTTCTCAACCATTCCCTTCATCGGCGTCCCACCCATCTCAATCAGCTGGTATAAATCCACACCATGGGCACCGCTATCAAGGAAATCATTTAAATCTTGCTGCCACACAGCCATATCTTGATAAGGAAGGCCAAACAGTAAATCGATAACAATTGGTGCAGCATTCGTTGCACTCAATGCCTGAATTCGCTCAAGTACTGGTTCGCGATCATCTAGTCGCTTGGCTTTGCGACGTACCGTGGTATCAAAGCTCTGCACACCAAATGAAAATCGATTAAACCCTCCCTCCAATGCCGATTCAAACATCCGATCGTCAAAACGGTTAATGCGTCCCTCAAGCGTAATTTCACAATCGGTCGCAAGTGGGAAATGAGATCGAACCATTTTGCCTAAACGCATGATCTGTTCAGCACTTAAATCAGTTGGTGTACCACCACCAACATATACCGCACGGAAAGGAGCTGCTTGAGTCCAAGGCATTGCTGCTTTAGTTTTAAGCTCAACCATTAAGGCTTCGAAATAATCTTCAATCAGCTTTTGGCTAGACGCGTATTGGAAAAAGTTGCAATACGTACAACGAACGCGGCAAAACGGAATATGAATATAAAGGCAACGACTTTTCGGGGCTTCAGGTATCTCCGACAAGGCATCTGTCGCTAATATCTGGCGCTGATCTTCAGCGACCATTGCACTCATTCCACCAGCATGTGCTGAGCGTTTGTTAGCAAATGCATAACGAAGCGGATCGGGAGTATGTTTACCAATCACATCTTCTGTCAGTATTTCAGGATTTATTGGTTGCTGTTCATTCATCTATAACTTTTGAGCTAGCCTGACTAGCTCCTCCTTAACAGGGCAATACCGATTTATTTTTTAGTGGGTATCGCAACTGCCAGTTTGTCTTCCACCAGGCTAAAAATCATTTGGCAACACGCCAATATACCCAAATCACTGGGTATTACCTGATGCCACGTTGAGCATACGTGCATGACTACTTTCTAATGGGCTTAGCCCTTGTTGTCGTGCTTCTTCAACCTCAGTTAAGAACTCCCGCCCATAAGAGAATGAGAAGCACTATTATTTGCGTTAAATCATAATCACCTGTAAATAATATTGCAAATGATAATTGATATTATTTCGATTACGTGGATAATGAGAACCATTCTTGATTACGGTTATTAATAACAAAGCACTTAATAACTATTAGTCATTCAATAACAAGAACGTGTAGCACTTTCGTGCATGATTAGGGGTTTCTCGTGAACACTAAGAGATATGTCATCGCTGGCGCAATTTCTGTCGCTTTACACAGTGTTTTGCTTTCTGCAATACCTAACCAAATGGTTATGGCTATGCCTATGGGTGTCGACTCCACCAAAGTGTCACTCAACTTAGTTTCAGCGCCTACTCCTCAGTCAGCACCAGCAGTAAGTGAGCCACCACCGATACCACAGTCGGCACCACAACCAGTAAAAGAAGAAACTGAAGTAAAAAAACTGGTGAAGAAAACACAGCCGGAGCAAAAGCCTGAACCGAAGAAAACTACCCAACCAATAACGAAGAAAATGCCACCTAAGCCTGTTGAAAAGGTGGAGAAGCAAATAGTTAAACAACCGATTGTCGAGAAAAAATCGCCAGCTTCAGAAAAAGAACCAGAAAAAAAGCAGCCTAAATCAGAAATAGCCTCAGGCGTAAACAACTCACCCAAGCTGGTGAGTAAACCGACTTTTGCGACAAGACCTAGCCCAGTTAAATACCCACGAATAGCTAAACGACGTGGGTTAGAAGGTCAGGTACTTGTCGAAGTTTGGATTGACGAGAAAGGTAAGCAAGTTAGACACAGCTTAGTCCATTCATCAGGCACAGTTGTATTAGACGAAGCAGCACTGAAAGCCATTCAAAGGTGGCGATTTTCATCACACGTAGTTGATGGTCAAGCCATTGCCCATCGCGTACAAATCCCTGTTCGATTTAAATTGGATTAAATATTAATTGGATTCTCTTATGGAAATGTTTCACTCCCTACAAAACCAATTTGGTTTAATGACAGTACCTTTACTACTGTGTTCAGCCCTAACCGTCATGATCCTTATTGAACGTTGTGTTCAAGTACTCCTCTGCACGGGTGTCGGTCGTAGTAAAATCAATGTGATTTTGACAACATATAACCGTAACGATGAAAGCAGTCTAGAAGCACTTGCTAGCGATCTTAAATCGAAGCGACCTTTACTATTTAAGGGCGTTTCAATGCTTATTTCTCACCGTCACTTTACCAAGGCACTTCGCGAAGATGCCGCTGGGATCTGGCTACAACAAAAGCGGACTCAATTACGTTCTGGCTTACGTCTATTGGGCTTAATTGGTGTGATCAGTCCATTACTTGGCTTACTTGGTACTGTTCTCGGCCTAATTGATATGTTTAAAGGCATTGCCATGAGCACAGGTGCTGTCACGCCTAACGACTTAGCTGACGGCCTTGGTCTTGCAATGCGGACAACCGCCGCTGGGCTATTAATTGCTTTACCAGCGATAACTGGCGCGCAATTGTTAGGTTTATGGGCCGATAACGTGACAGCCAAGCTCGAGCATAGCCTTAACCACTGTAACTTATGGCTAGAAGGCTTATCACTCGACCCTACCTGCGACCCAAAACAGCTAACGCCTCAGCAACATGCCATTAAGACTGAACAACCAGAGGTCGAGGTATGATCCGAACCCACCAAAGTGTTGCTGACAGCGATGAGTTAAAACCGGATTTAACTCCCTTGCTGGATATCATTTTCATCGTCATGGTATTTCTGCTTCTTACTGCAAGTGTGAAATTACAATCACTTGATGTCGAGTTACCGCAAACAGAAACTCAAGCATTACAAGAAACCGAATCTGATCCTATTACAGTCAACATTACCGCAGCCCCTCCTTATTGGGCACTTCAAGGCAATGAATTCGATAATTGGGATGCCTTTAATGCTGCTCTACTAAAAGAAGTTAAAGCTAGTCCTGACAAGCCTGTTGTCATTGGTGCAGACAAGGCTGGATCGGTAGAAAACATGCTCAAACTACTCGCTTTCTTGCAACAAAACGACATCAAAGCAACCCAGCTATTAATGGAAGAGGACAAATCATGAAGCGTTTCACTTTGGCAACTATATTGTTTTTTGCCGCTACATCTACCTTCGCAAGTGAGCGCATTATCAGTGCTGGTGCTGCGATTACAGAAATCATTAATGCCATGGATGCTCAAGAACAACTTGTTGCTGTCGACGTAACCAGTAAATCAATGGTCGATGACGATATGCCAGTTCTGGGCTACCACCGTCAGCTTTCTGCTGAAAGCCTTATCGCGCTCACCCCGACCCGCCTACTCGGTTCAAATGAAATGGGGCCGCAGACCACACTTGATTTGCTCAAGCAAGCGGGGATCATAGTAGATGTGCTTAACTCTGGTGAAACCGTTGAAGATTTAATGGTGCGTATAGATCAAGTCGGCGAACTAACAGATACCTCAAGCAAGGCAAAAGCATTAAAAAACGAGGTGAAGGGAAAAGTCACTGCCATTAATGCCAACCTAGCGACTCAAGATAACAAAAAGAAAGTACTTTTCCTGATGATCCACGAAGGTCGCCCAGCCAATGTTGCTGGCCGCAACACTACTGCAGACACCGTAATTCGCCTTGCAGGTGCAATCAACCCAGCAGCAGATGCCGTCGAGTCTTATAAGCCTATTTCACTGGAATCAATGGTGGAAATGCAGCCTGATATCATTCTCCTAAGTTCGCGTACCATGAGTAAAATCGGTTCAGCTGATGAGCTGCTTAAACAAATGCCTTTACTCGCCGCAACACCCGCAGGTCAAAACAAAGCCCTCGCCATGATCGATGGTACTGCCCTAATTGGCGGTTTGGGGCTGAAAAGTTTAAGCGAAGCTGAACGTTTAAACACCGTTTTCTATCCAAATTAATATAAGCATTTATTACTATGCAGTTATACCGTATTCCGACACGTATTATTTTTCCAACTGGCCTCGTACTGCTGTTGCTTGCCATTACATCATCAGTAGTCATCGGTCCGATGGCAATCACCTTCACTGATAGTTTCAAAGCCTTAATGCCTTGGCAATCGGATCTGCCCCAACATATACAAATTGTAATTAACCAAATTCGTTTACCGAGAACATTACTTGGAATGGCAATTGGTGCGATATTAGCGCTATGTGGTGCTGTTATGCAGGGGCTATTCCGTAACCCCCTCGCCGACCCAGGTATTATCGGCGTTTCAGGAGGAGCGAGCTTAGGCGCGGCATTAGCTATTGTGTTTTTTGCTCCGCTTGCCGCATCATTTCCTTTGTTGTTAACACTAGCCACCGTTCCCGTTTTTGCTTTTTTAGGCGGGGCTTTCAGTACCTTTTTTGTCTATTACTTAGGCACAGACAAAAACGGTACTTCTGTAACAGTGATGCTTCTGGCTGGTGTGGCTATCGGGGCACTATCAGGTGCTGCACTTGGCCTGATGAATTATTACGCTGACGACCAAGCCCTACGAGATTTATCACTGTGGAGCATGGGATCACTTGCAGGGGCAACTTGGCCTGGCATCACGCTTTCCTATATTACTCTTGGCGTACTGATGTTTATGTTTGATCGCAACGCCAATGCACTCAACGCCTTTTTGCTCGGAGAAGCAGAAGCAAAACATATGGGGGTTAATGTACAAACACTGAAAAGGTTACTGATTTTACTTTGCGCTGCAGGTGTTGGTATTGCTGTTTCACTCACCGGTGTGATTGGTTTTGTTGGCTTAATCGTCCCCCATCTTGGTCGAATGCTCGTAGGGCCTAATCATAAAGTGCTCTTACCATTATCTGCTCTGCTTGGCGCATTAATTCTTTTGGTTGCCGATATGCTTGCACGTATCGCAGTTGCACCGGCTGAACTGCCTGTTGGGATAATTACAGCCCTACTCGGCGCGCCCTTCTTTATCTTCCTGCTCGTAAAACAAAAAGGGAAAATGTCATGAACTTGATGACAAAAAATAGCGTTGAAACAGGATATGCTATTGATGCTTCAGGGCTTAACCTTAAATTGGGTGATAAAGTACTACTTGATGATTTAGCTATTCAGATCAAAAGTGGTGAACTTACCGCCTTGCTAGGTCCTAACGGTGCAGGTAAAAGCACCCTCTTGAAAGTATTATGTGGTGAACAAGAGTCTACAGGCCATGTTTCCTTTTTTGGTAAAAACCGTGCCGCTTGGCCACCAGCTGAACTCGCAAAACACCTTGGTGTGTTGCCTCAGCATAGTAACCTAACCTTCGCCTTTACCGCGCAAGAAGTTGTTGAGCTGGGTGGTCTCCCCTTAGCGCTGACCAATCGAGAAACGGTAAGTCTTGCTAAAGATAAAATGGCTCAAGTCGATGTCACAAATTTGAGTTGTCGCCTATACCCTACGCTCTCTGGAGGAGAAAAACAGCGCGTGCACTTTGCACGGGTACTGACTCAACTCAGTCGCGCTGGTGAGCAGTGTATTCTGATGCTTGATGAGCCAACATCAGCACTCGATTTAGCGCATCAACATAAAACCCTTCAAGTCGCAAAGTCGTTAGCGAAGTCTGGGGCTGCGGTGATCATAGTGATTCACGATTTAAATTTAGCAGCGCAATATGCAGACCGTTTAGTCATTCTTAATGAGGGAAGAATTCAAGCTGATGGTTGCCCGAAGGACGCTTTAACAGAGGAAACGATCGAACGCGTTTATGGTTGGCCTGTTTGCATTACACAGCACCCAATCGATAATTACCCTATTGTGCTCGCAACCTCCAGCCACGAAATTGAAGAGCCCAAATCAACATTAAAACTGGCTATTTAACGGCAAATTGTTGTTAAACAAACCAAAAATAGCTCTTTTTTCATTCTACTTCATTTGCCTTAAAGCCTTCTTAATCAAACTAAAAAGGCTTTATAAACTTACCGTTTCATCTTTAGCAGAACAATTCACCAGATTTATAACTGGTTATAAATAAACCAATTCGTTCTTATCCATAAATAATCCTGATTTATTAAGACAAGAAACATTGCACTCTTTGCTACACTGAGTAAAATGAGAGCGCAAGCGATTACACTATGCAACAATTGAAACCCTGTAATCGCGATAGAATATGAATACTATAAGAAACGAAGCCGCCCATTCGTGTCGCGGCCTTTTGTCGTTTCTGTTATCTGTACTCAACAGAACAGTGAACTGTTTTAGCAGTGCACTACTCTATTGAGTAAAGCTTAAAATTACCTAGGTCATTTGACCCTTATTATTAGAAGAATAAATATGGCAACGATTAAAGATGTTGCACGTATGGCTGGTGTCTCTACAACCACCGTCTCTCACGTGATTAACAAAACGCGATTTGTCGCAGAAGCAACGCAGAAAAAAGTACTGTCTGCAGTTGACGAGCTAAACTACGCTCCGAGTGCTGTGGCGCGTAGCTTAAAATGCAACACAACCCGTACTATTGGCATGTTGGTTACAAAATCGACCAACCCTTTCTTTGCTGAAGTCGTACACGGTGTTGAAGAGTACTGTTACGGTGCTGGTTACACGCTTATCTTATGCAACACAGAAGGTAACCTTGAGAAGCAACGTGATTATTTACGCATGCTGGCTGAAAAACGCGTTGATGGTTTGTTGGTCATGTGCTCAGACTTGGATGAAAACCTACTCGGTCTATTAGAGCGCCAAAAAGACTTGCCTATGGTTGTCATGGATTGGGGACCAGAAAGCCCTCATACAGATAAAATTCAAGATAATGCTGCGTTAGGCGGCTATGTTGCGACTAAGTTCTTCATTGAGCATGGGCATAAAGCTATCGGTTGCTTAACAGGTCACAGTGATAAAACAGCTTGTCGTGAACGCTTAAAAGGCTTTAAAAAAGCCATGTCAGAAGCCGAGCTGGAAGTCGAATCAGATTGGATTTTAGAAGGCGATTTTGAATGTGAATCTGCAGTTGAAGCCGCTAACAAGATCATTGCAATGGACAAACGTCCAACGGCGATCTTTTGCTTCAATGACATCATGGCGATGGGCATGATCAGTACATTTTCACAAGCTGGTATTCGTGTACCTGAAGATATTTCAATTATCGGCTACGATAATATTGATTTAGCACCGTACTTTTCTCCACCGCTAACCACTATTCACCAGCCTAAGCGCCGTCTTGGTAAAACAGCTATCGAAATTCTGTTGGAGCGAGTGAAAGATAAAGAGCATGAGCACCGTATATTTGAAATGATACCAGAGCTTGTGATTAGAAAGTCAGTGATAAACCGAAACACCAATTCGTAACAAGCCAATAATCACTCGAGATAGAAACGGAGGCTTTTCCTCCGTTTTTTTAGTCTTATCCCTATGCCTTATTAGAATAAACACTCAACTTTGGGTGTTTTTTATAATTAAATAAATACAAGATAAAATAATTTATGGGAGCAAGGTCACGCTATTAAAAGTGGGAGCAGGTTCAAATTTTGCTTCTGCGATATTCTTAAACAGTCACGAACAAGGCAAACCTTTCGAAAGATTGGGACGCAAAGCTTCCGGCCTAAGAGTCCATAGTTTTCAATAACTAGTTCGACTTAAGGTAGCGGGGTTGCCGATGGATATAGCAATAGTGATCAGGCGTCATATTTTACATGATTCTGACATTACTCTTTTGTTAATTTTGCTAATCTGAAATCCTCGCTCTGTTGTTAGGTGACCCTAGATTTTTTTCACCGAGAAGAAGCATGGACAAACCAGTACTTAAAAATTCATTACGACTGTTTAGTTGTTTCAACAACGTAAAATCACGCTCGATGTTTGGCGGATTTGGCATATTCGCAGGTGAAACAATGTTTGCACTCGTTGTTAACGACAAACTTCATCTTCGTGCCAATGCTGAAAACGAACAAGATTTTAAACAGGCAGGCTTAAAGCCATATATTTATAAGAAACGTGGATTTCCTGTTGTTACCAAGCATTTTGCAATTCCAGATGAATGGTGGGAAGACACAACTAAAATACTTAGCCAAGCTAAGCGCTCTCTTGAAGCGGCAAAAGAAGACAAAGAAACAAAAAGTAAGGCAGGACCTGAACGTATAAAGGATCTACCTAACTTACGGCTAGCAAACGAACGTATGCTTAAAAAAGCTGGGATTATCAGTGTCGACGCCCTATTTGAAGCCGGTTCTTTGAATGCTTTTAGAGCATTGCAAGATACCCATCAAGGTACGGTAAGCATTGATCTTTTATGGGCTTTAGAAGGTGCAATTAGTGGTAAGCATTGGTCAGTGATTCCACAAGACCGCCGCTCAGAACTTCTTTCAAAGCTTAGTTAACCCTGCTTAGTACCATTAACAAGAGGTGATGATACACCTCTTGTTAATGCATCGTTTGTGGTATTGCTGCTTTCTATTACTACTTCTCATTATTATAAACTCCATAGCATAGCTAGACGTTTAGATACGTTGACCGCACGTTCAGATTGCTTCGTACACCCCATGAATGACAATTAATTGTCAGTAAATCTGAAAGATTGAATTGCCTCACAAAGCTGTTTACAAAACACTCAACAAGCTTTCTTTACTTTATAAAGCTCGTAAAATAACAGCATCTATTTACGGAGGTTATTATGAACTGCACCAAGCCTTTTCCCGGACAAACGGATCAAATGTTCAAGGATAAGTTTGGTAAATGGCCTCGGCTAATGAAGCTATGCGTACTACTCAGTTTACTTCCCCCTGTCATTGTCCTCATTCTTATCCATAACAACATTGCCTCAATGCCAATGATGTACGATGTACTTGTTTACGTTTCAGGCTTTAACGCCCTTCTCCTTACATGGGGACTACTATTAAAAATACGTTCAAAAAAGTATTGGTATCGTAACTACCATATTGGTAAAACAATGCTACTTGCTGTTGTTCCGATTTTAGCCTGTGGCTATATTCTTTTTACGTCCCCACAACCCAATAAAATAGTCACCCAAGCTCAGCATGACCGTCCCGTTCAATTAATAATCAACTAAACGGCTAAATTCACTTTTTTCATCACTCAGTGAAATAATTCAGCTCTTAATTAGGTCTTTGTCTCATATCTATCTGATAATTTGAGTAATCATTGCTCATGGTCAGGTTATATACCCATTGTGGCATAAAAAGTATTCCTAATATTAAGAGGTGATCGTGCGCATTTCAGCCAAAAAAAACTATTCCATTACCATAAAGCCGCTACTTTGGCTTCAAAAGCGCCATTTCGGCAAAGTACTAAACCCAGCGCTCTTATGGGGGCGTAAGCCTACCCTTTTTTGGCTGGTTGCTAGTTTCTTTGGCTATCTTGATCGTCGCTCTTCTCCGTTATCACCCATCATGCGCTCATTAGTTTGCGTCAGGGTCTCTCAACTCAATGACTGCGCATTTTGTGTTGATGCTAATGGCATGAAGTTAGCTGAGCGTTGTGATTCAGAAGAAAAAATAAAAGCGCTCGCTAACTGGCAGCACAGTGAATTATTTGATGAGCAAGAACAAGCAGTATTACGCTACACAGAAACAATGACAATTACAGGTCAACGTGTCACAGCAGAGATACTCGAAACACTTAAACAGTGGTATGACGAAGACACCATTGTAGAGCTCACCGCCCTCATTTCTTTCCAGAACCTCTCCGCGAAGTTCAATACTGCGCTTGACGTGCCTGAGCAAGGATTTTGTTCGCTACCGATACAACCCGATACGGTAAAAGAGAAATCATCGTCGTTATCAAAGCAATAGATTAGGAGCGAATTACATGGATAGAAAAAAAATAGTTTTACTCGCTATCGTTGCGTCCCTACTCGGCGTATGGTTTGCCTTCGATTTAGGCCAGTACTTTACGTTAGAATACGCAAAAAACCAACAGCTAGCCCTACAAGATACGATAACCACCAGTCCGTTATTTTCGAGCTTGGTCTTTTTTAGCCTCTATGTATTGGTAACAGCGTTATCGCTTCCTGGCGCAGCCATCATGACGCTTCTTGGAGCCGCTTTATTTGGCTTTTGGTGGAGTTTACTGCTTATTTCATTCGCCAGTACTATCGGTGCGACACTGGCTTTTTTATTCAGCCGTTTTATTCTTCGAGATTGGGTCCAGAGTAAATTTGGTCACCGCTTGGCACCGATTAACGCAGGCATAAAAAAAGACGGACCGTTTTACCTCTTTACACTACGGTTAATCCCTATTTTTCCTTTCTTCTTAGTTAACTTGCTTATGGGTTTAACCCCTATCAGCACTAAGATGTTTTACCTTGTGAGTCAGGTTGGTATGTTAGCCGGAACGGCAGTCTATATTAATGCAGGTACCCAGCTCGGCCAGATAGACACACTAAGCGGTATTATCTCTGCCCCTGTTATTATCTCGCTCGCTTTACTGGGTGTTTTTCCGTTAATTGCCAAAGCCGTGATGAGTATTATTCAAAAACGCCGCGTTTACGCCCAATGGGAAAAGCCATCTTCATTTGACCAAAATATGGTTGTTATCGGCGCGGGAGCTGGCGGTCTTGTCAGCTCTTACATTGCTGCTGCTGTAAAGGCGGAAGTAACACTCATTGAGCGTCATAAAATGGGAGGAGACTGCTTAAATACGGGGTGTGTACCATCAAAAGCCATCATTCGTGCTGCGCATACTATGGCTGAAATCTCTCGATCTCATGAATTTGGCATTACCACCAGCGTGACTCAGGTTGACTTCAAACAAGTGATGGGACGAATTCATAATGTTATCGCTAAAATTGAACCTCACGACTCTGTTGAACGTTACTCTAAGCTTGGTGTGAATTGTATTAGCGGTGAAGCCACTATCTTGTCGCCTTGGGAGGTAGAGGTAAACGGTGAACGCATTACTACGCGTAATATTGTGATCGCCACAGGTGCGCGTCCATTAGTGCCAACAATTGAAGGGTTAGAATCAGTAAACTATCTGACTTCAGATACTATTTGGCAGCTGCAAGAGCAGCCTAAGCACATGGTAGTGCTTGGCGGCGGTCCAATTGGCTGTGAATTAGCGCAGAGCTTCCGTCGCCTTGGTAGTCAGGTCACACTCATTGAAATGGCGGAACAAGTCTTGATCCGAGAGGATTTCGATGCCGCCGAGCAAGTTAAGTTACAAATGGAGAAAGACGGTGTCACGATAATGACAGGCCACCGTGCATCTAGATTCGAAAAAGTAACAGACGAAAAAGGGATTGAAATTCAACGAGTCTACTTACAGGCAGCCAATGGTGATGAGCTGAGTGTTGAATTTGATGTCGTTCTGTTAGCACTGGGTCGCGTAGCCAATGTACAGGGCTTTGGCTTAGAAGAGCTCGGGATAACAACCTCAGAACGAGGTACTGTCGAAGTTAACGAATACCTACAAACCAAATACCCAAATATATTTGCCGTTGGCGATGTCTCTGGCCCATTCCAATTAACACATGCAGCAGCACATCAGGCATGGTATGCCGCAGTTAATGGCTTATTTGGCAATGTGAAAAAGTTCAAAGCTGATTACTCTGTCTTGCCTGCTGCAACTTATACCTCACCTGAAGTGGCACGAGTTGGAATTAATGAAAAAGAAGCCCAGCAGCAAGGTCTTCAGTTCGATGTGACAACTTACGGTATTGATGACTTAGATCGTGCCATTACTGATGGTGAAGATCATGGATTTATAAAAGTCATTACCCCCAAAGGTAAAGACAAAATTCTCGGCGTTACCATTGTTGGTCATAATGCTGGTGAAATGCTGGCTGAGTTTACTCTTGCGATGCGCCACGGTTTGGGGCTCAACAAAATATTAGGGACAATTCATCCTTACCCAACCATGAGTGAAGCAACAAAATATACAGCGGGAGTTTGGAAACAAGCCAATGCGCCCAAAGGCTTACTGGCTCTCGTTAAAAAGTACCATACTTGGATGCGAAACGAGAAACCAGCTATCCAAACTGATACCATGCAAACAAATGCAACAGTAAAACCAACCGAAGAAGCGCCGCTCAAGGATAAATAGGGACTATATGAAAAAAACTATTCTAGGGTTAGCGCTTGCGCTAACCACTAGCTTCTCAATTGCTGCCGATAAAACCACTGACGACACTCAATGGCAGCAGACATTGGCGGAAGCGGAAGGGCAAACGGTTTACTTTAATGCATGGGGCGGTAGCCAAGAGATTAATAACTATCTTCGCTGGGCAAGCCGTCAGCTAAAGACACAATATGGCATCAATTTAAAACACGTCAAAGTTGCAGATATTGCCGAAACGACTCAAAGACTGCTAGCTGAAAAAACCGCAGGTAAAAACCAAGCAGGTAGTGTTGACCTTGTATGGTTAAACGGTGAGAACTTCCGTTCGATGAAACATAATAACCTGCTACACGGACCATTTACGCAGCGTCTGCCCAATTGGCAGTTCGTTGATACCTCATTACCTATTGATGAAGACTTTACCGAGCCAACAAACGGCATGGAAGCACCGTGGGGGATTGGTCAGCTCGTCTTTATTCATGACAAACACACGCTGAATAACCCGCCTCAAAACTTTGCAGAGCTTCTGAGCCTTGCAAAAGCATTCCCTGGTAAGGTGAGTTACCCGCAGCCACCAGAATTTCATGGCAGTAGCTTTCTTAAAGCGGCACTGCTTGAGCTATCAAATAACAACTCAGCACTTTATGAGCCATTCGATAAAAGTAAATTCGTTGGCGTCACGGCACCATTGTGGTCGTACTTAGATCAGTTACACCCTGTTGCATGGCAACAAGGTCTGCGTTTCCCATCAGGTACGAGTGAAACAATTCAATTGCTTGATGACCAACAGCTATTACTAGCAATTACGTTTAACCCTAATGCCGCCAATGCTGCTATCGAAAATGGTAATCTTGTCGAAACAGCACAAACCTATGCCTTTCAGCAAGGTGCGTTATCGAATATCCATTTCTTAGCAATACCATGGAACGCTACGGCAAAAGCAGGATCACTTGTTACTATCAACTTCTTACTAAGCCCAGAAGCACAAGCTCGAAAAGCTGACGCCGCTATTTGGGGTGATCCATCAGTGTTAAAACCAAACGTCTTGAAAAAAAGTGGCGCTCAAGGATTTACCTTGTTTAAGTCTATCCCCGAGCCTCACCCAAGTTGGATAACCGCGATTGAGCTTGAGTGGCAAAAACGCTACGGCAGCTAAACATTGAAGAAAGCTGCTTAGGCAGCTTTCTAACTTAGGTTCAATATGATTCACGTTATCTTCGCCCTAACCTTAATCCTATTTATTACTCCGTTGCTACCCGGTGTATTAGGCCTCGTTTTACCTGCAGTATCTTGGCTGCCATCGTTAGGCTATGTAGAGCCTAACCTTTCAGCATTCATGACTGTGTCAAATTGGCCCGGTCTATGGCAGTCATTCATGCTAAGCCTGTTCACGGGAGTCTGCAGCACTCTACTTGCTTTATCAGCCTCTTTTTTTATATTACGTCGATACTGGAATACAACGCGTTGGCAAAAAATTGAACGCTTTCTCAGCCCAATGCTTGCCATGCCTCATGTTGCTTTTGCGATTGGTTTTGCTTTTTTACTTGCACCCTCTGGGTGGATATACCGTTTATTAGAAAGCACTGGTTTTAATACCGCCAACAGTTTCAACCTGATCCAAGACCGCTATGGACTAGGACTACTGTTGGGTTTAGCAATAAAAGAAATTCCATTTCTTTTATTGATGAGCATTTCAGTCTTACAGCAGTTACAAGTAAACAAACTACTCGCGGTTGCAAATGGGCTTGGATACTCTAATCGAGAGGCATGGCTTAAGGTTATCTTGCCGCAGTGGCTGCCAAAAATTAGGCTTCCACTATTTGCAGTAGCTGCTTATGGTATTTCTGTGGTTGATGTCGCGCTGATCATCGGCCCCAGCCGCCCTTCTACCCTATCCGTTATCGTGTGGCAGTGGTTTACGGACCCAGATCTCGCGATGTTGCCCAGAGCAGCAGTAGGCGCATGTCTACTCCTCTTTACGACAATGCTCGGGTTAGCACTCTTATCTGTTACTGAATGGCTATGCTTAAGAAAATACCGTCAATGGCAGTTCCATGGCGCCTCTCTATCATCAATACAAACCAAGGGGTTAAGCCTTACTCGGTTAATTGTGTGGCTTGTGCTCTTAATACCTCTTATCCTTACCCCATTACTCTTTACCTGGTCTATCGCTCAGCGCTGGCGTTTTCCTGATTTATCACCAAGCCGATACAGTCTCAGGTTTTGGGAACAAGAGTCTCAGGCGATCTTTGAGCTTGCATGTAATAGCATCATGTTGGCACTCATAAGCAGCGTTATCGCACTAATAATGACCGTTTGCTGCCTAGAATATCGAGATAAGTTCCAGAAAAGCATCCCAACTTGGTGTATTGCTATTCCATTAGTCACACCACAACTGTCACTGCTGTTTGGTATTCAAATCAGTACATACTGGATCGCGGGGCAACACTTTATTGTATGGGTGATATGGAGCCATATCTTCTTTGTTTTCCCATACATGTACCTTGCGCTTGATGGTCCTTGGCGTAGTTATGATAACCGCCTTGATCAATGCGCCAAGAGCTTGGGCCTAACCAGCTGGCAAACATGGTGGCGGGTTAAACGGCCGCTTATTATGCCCGCCATCTATATGGCAATGGCTGTAGGCATGAGTGTTAGCCTTGCCCAATACTTACCAACACAAATGTTGGGTGCTGGACGAATATCAACCGTGACCACTGAAGCGGTCGCACTCGCAAGTGGGCAGGATCGACGAGTCACCGCTATCTACGGATTACTTCAAGGCATCTTACCTTTGGTCTTCTTTACTATCGCATTATCAGCGAGCCATTTTTCTGGCCGTTTTTATCAACAAAAATCGCAACAACGGAGTAACAGCACGGATGACATTATCTGTGGAAAACCTCACTATAAGTAATCGCGAGCACGCGTTATTCTCACCAGTCAGTTTTACTATTAAGCCTGGTGAAGTCGTCGCTCTTATGGGGCCAAGTGGCTGCGGTAAATCAACACTGCTAAGTGTTATCGCTGGCCACCTCTCGAGTGTGTTTACATATAGCGGGCATGTTCAGCTGAATAAAACCAATGTATTAACCCTGAGTCCAGATAAACGAAAAATAGGCATCGTTTTCCAAGACGATCTACTTTTCCCACATTTAACCATTCGTGAAAATTTGATGTTTGGCATACCTGCAAACCTTCGTCACCCACAACGAGTGGCGCTTGCTGATAAGACGTTAATGACACTCGGCTTGGTTGCTCTAGCAGAAAAGATGCCAACAGAAATATCTGGCGGCCAACGGGCAAGGATCAGCTTAATGAGAATGCTGCTATCTGAGCCTCAGGCTGTTCTACTCGATGAACCATTTAGCAAGCTCGATAAAGCCCTAAGACAAGAGTTTCGTGATTTTGTCTTTGAACAAATAGCCATTCGACAAATACCCGCCTTGATGGTCACTCATGACGACGATGATATCCCTTACAACGGTCAAATTATTCAATGGCCTTGGGATGAAACAAATACAGAGGAAAGATCATGCTAGATCGTTATGCCATTAAAGTAATCAAGTGGCCACTAAACACCCTGTCTATACTGCCTGACAAAGCAGGCATTACCGCTAACCAAGTAACACTCTTTGGTTTTTTACTTGGTCTGCTCGCCCTACCAGCCTTGGCTTTTGAACAATATGGCTGGGCACTCGGGTTTATTATTATTAACCGTATTTTTGATGGGCTCGATGGTGCAATCGCACGCCGCCAAGGGATCACGGACTGCGGCGGTTTCCTCGATATTACACTCGATTTCCTTTTTTACTCTCTCATTCCGTTCGGGTTTGTTTTAGCTAACCCTGAAGCAAATGCGGTTGCTGGCGCCTTTCTGATCTTTTCATTCATTGGTACAGGCTCTAGTTTTCTTAGCTTTGCCATCATGGCGGGCAAGCGAAATATCAGCAGCCCGGTCTATAAACAGAAATCGTTGTATTACATCGGTGGGTTAACAGAGGGAACTGAGACCATTACCTGCTTTATCCTTTTCTGCCTATTTCCTCAGCATTTCGCACTCATTGCTTGGATTTTTGGTGCGCTATGCTGGGTAACGACAACAACCCGTATTTGGGCTGGCTACAACACGCTGAAAGCCGATCACACTGTATAAAAATATATAACCTCATCACGGCAAACGAATAAGTCTGCCGTGATTACTTCATTACTGATGCGTAATTGCAACCATCACCCTTTACGACAATTTACCACCATTGCGGCACTAACAAGTATCAAGCTAAGCACTGATACACCGAACCAACTGAAGTGATCAAATACTTTTACGCCGACCAATGATCCCACTGCACCTCCTAAATAATAGCCAAGCATGTAGATCCCATTAATCCGGCTTTGGGCTGATGGGTCAATCGAAAATACAGCGACTTGGTTAGAGACTTGGGCACTGAAAACGCCGAAATCAATCAGAATAATGCCAATAATCAGTCCCACTAAGCTATCACCGTAAAGTCCTGAAACTAAAAAGCCGATAGCAATTAAGCTCAACGCTATAGTGATCATCATACGTGAACCGACTTTTGACACCCACATGCCAGAGAATTTGGCACCGCTGACACCTGCCAACGCAACGATGCCAAACAGCCCCGCTTGCTGCGCATCAAAATTGAACGGGTCACCACTTACATGCAAAGCAAGTGTTGCCCACAACACATTGAATGCAGCAAACCATAAAGCGCCAGTAAGTGCCGACTTACGTAATAATCCATACTGCCTGATCAACCCGAACATGCTCAAAAGTAGTTGAGGATAAGGTATGCGATTTGTGGGCTGGTTAGTGGGTAAAAAGCGCATCAGTAGCGCAGCAAAAAGAATGGCGATACAAGCCGACATCATAAAGACCGCGCGCCAGCCAAAATGCTCGCCAATATAACCGCTGGCCGTCCTTGATAATAAGATACCAATTGTTAGGCCACTCATTAAGGTACCGATAACCCGTCCCTTCTGTTCTGGTGTACTTAATGATGCTGCAAAAGGGATCAACTGTTGGGTAATATTGGCGCTTAACCCAATGGTAAAACAAGCACCAATTAATACTAGAAAGTTATTGGCTGAAAATGCACAAATTGATGCCGTGATTAAAAAAAGTGAGAGGATACCAATAAGACGTTTACGCGCGATGCTATCGCCAAGTGGTGATATAAACAACAGTGCAGCTGCGTAACCAAATTGGCTGGCAGCTGGTATCGCACCTAATGCGTCCCCCCCAATACCCAGCTCTTTACCAATAAGCGGTAATATGGGTTGGTTGTAATACAAATTTGCAACTGTGGCGGACACAGCCGTAGCCATCAAAAACAGTAAACTATTGGTTATTTTGGGCTTCTCACTGAAGCTTACAGTGGCAATACTGGTCATCTCGTGTCTCTATTGTCATCTTTGGCTAGCTAACGTCTAACCGGGAGTTGCCATAGGTTACTGAACTCCTTGCTATGTAAAAAATGATATAATTTGATTGCAGCTATAGCAAAACCGTATAGCTAGCGCACTCTATGGGGCATCGGCGAAATGAACCAGTACGGTACTGTTCAACCAAGAGAGATGTAGGTAGGAAATGGAATTAAAAACGCTAAAGAGCTTTATTACTGTCGCAACATTAAAAAACTTTTCTGCTGCCGCTCGGGAATTGAATACGGTTCAACCAGCCATTAGCCGCCATATCACGGCACTAGAAGAGGAGTTAGGCGTGAAACTGTTCGTGAGGAACTCACGAGAAGTACATGTCACCGCCGCAGGGCAACAGCTACTGGTGGATGCAACAACATTGCTTAATCAAGCCCATTTGACTAAACAGCAGGCTCAGCGTACCGCAAGGGGCGAAATCGGTACATTGCGGATCGCTTACCTCGGCTCTGCGTGTTTGACGTTCATTGCGGATCTCGTGCGTAATTATAAATCCGAACACCCATATGTTGAAGTCAGCTTACTCGAAATGACGGCTTCTGAACAAATAAAGGCGTTTCAAGACAAACAAATAGATGTAGGCTTTTCTCGTCCCCTACCTTCTCCGATGAAAGAGCAATTTAACAGCATGCATGTTTACACTGACACTTGGGTCGTCATAGTGCCTAATTGCCATGCTTTAGCCAGTGGTCCATCTGTTAACCTAACAGAGCTGGAACATGAACCCATTGTATTATTTAACCGGAGTGAAGCCGTTGGCCTATTTGATGAAATTATCACACTTTGTCGCCAATCTGGGTTTTCACCCCAAATAGTAAACCAACCAACGCGTATGCAAACTGTTATTACGACTGTCGCAGCAGGGTTGGGGATCGCGATTGTGCCTAAATGCGTTACACAGCTACACAGTGTTGGCTGCCAAGTAATTCCAATAACCAACCTATCGCCCACAATTCAAACCTTACTCCATACGAATAAGCAGGAAGTCACACCGACTGCCCAGCATTTTAAAGACAAAGTGCAGGATCAACTTCCCTTCATCCAAAAGCTAATGGCTTGAAACTCGTCAGCACATGCTCAAGTGGACGATAAAAAACAGCTATCACAAGGGGGGAACAGTGATAGCTGCTTGACCTGCAATATTAAAAGCTATCTTTCGATAATAGGGATTCACAGCAAAGATAATCCACTACGATATAATACAATCCAAGCTATGAATTTAGTCCTTTTTCCTTCTCGGAACAAACCGCACCATAGCCTTTTATATATCCGAACTCCCAGCTTAAAGATATTCGGTCATTATAAAATCGATTGATATTATAGTTATCTGTATGTCTTCTTTCGTCAGTCATTGCAGACCAAAATTCATTAACATTTTGATCAAGATACACATCTAACCGTCCATACTCATCAAATAGCATTTGGTACTCTTCATCGGTTGCAAAATCACCATATAACTTACAAACATTATGTAGCTGTCCGCGCGATGGTGAATTGACGTTCAGTTGATCATTTGCATAGTAAAAGCGTGTTCCGTCTTCAGATGTATGAAACGGTTCAGCATAGGAAGACGGTACAGATACAGCAGCAATCCGCCTTTCATCCTCTGCTTTTAAGATCAACAGTGCATTGTTCTTCATCGTATTGCTTGTTCGAGACACAACAATAGGCTTATCGCTAGTAGAGGAAAGCGTGTATTGGTTACCTTGTTCTGGCGCTTTATTATTTACATCATGGTAATTAGTAATGCCTTCATCTTGCAAAAGCAACGTAGACATTTTCAGGTTATTCGCCTGCTTAGCATACAATTTAATTGATACGCCTTGCTCATCTTCGCTTGTCGCCACAGCTAGGAAACTACCATATTTCTCTGGTTGAAGCTCAAGCCTTTGAGTATGTTTTGCCGTCTGAAATACACCTGGCTTAGACTCATAAACAACATCTTCATACGGTACATCTGAGAAACGTTCCTTATAGTAGTCACTCATTACAGATGCATATTTATCTGACCAACCATAAGCCATGCCAGATGAATGGCTATAACCCATATTATGAAAAAGCTCATGCGAAAATACATTGCTTAACCAAGTACCGTTATCTCTTAAGGCATTTTCTTTAATTAATAAATCTTTACCATTTGCCATACCACCAGCACTTGATAGCTCTAGTAATATCATTGAAGTGGTAATCTCCTTTGTTGCTACTCTTTTCAAACGTTCAGAAAATAAGTTTAACCCTTCATTATATGAATCCCAATTTGGGCACGAGTTACTCGTATTGCACTGACTGAGGAAATATTGATATTTCCGCTCAAGAACATCAGATTGATTATATAAATGCTTCATAAAGCTCATTTGCGCTTCATAATTCAACCTTAACTGTTCAGGGGTACGATTACCGCAATTCTTTTGGCATGTCCGTTCACCTTCATCATAGTGAGCACCCCAATATGACAAATCAAAATCTACTAGTGGGCTTGGATCAATAAATTCTATGCTTCGAATCTGATTTGGGTTTACTTTAATTCCAGAAAGTGAAAATTCAGTTTTTGTATGCGCTTCAATTTTCTCGCCTAAATATGAAACTAAAACACTTCCATCAATGTTTTCTATTTTAAAAGCTAGCTCTTCAAACACGCGAGGCTGTTTGTTTACGATGGTTAACATGTCACCATTTAAGCTGACAGCCATCTTATCTATAGTTTGCCCTTCAACTTCCTTTTTTTCATCATTGCTTGTGGTCTCTTGGTTAGGATCAAACCGCTCAATAACCGTATCTTTACGGCTTACAGACTCCCAAAACAGTTCAAATTGATTCACCTCAACGGTCGAGGTATGCAAATAAGATTTAAGCATCTCACTGCTTTCACCCAGCAGCCAATCCCCTTCCTGCTCAACTAAATTGTGGGTTAGGCTCATATTATCAAGATGGGGGATGTAACCATCGAGTGATCTTAACTCAATGATATTACTCCCCTCATTTAGTATTACCTCAATGGGAGCGGTGTCTGTCCATTGGCCATAATTCTCGGTATTAGGAAATGAAACTTGGTGTTCAACCCCATTAACCAAAAGTATACTGCTTCGATCATTTTTCGTTGCGTATCTAAATTGTATATTATGGTCTAAATCGCTTTGTGACCTCACTTCCCATCTAACAACATCATCATTCCTTGTTGCAGGTTTTAAATATCCGTCGCCTGAATAACCATCCCATCGAGTTTCCATCGTTAGCCCCTGAATAAAGATAGCTTCATCTGGTTGTATAACTGTTTTGACACTCTGGACTGAGGTTTGCTGGCTGAGTGAGTTTCTCGTCCCTTTTACATTCTTTACTGGTTCTGAATATAAAAATGGAGATAGTGAAGAGTCTAAATCGTCATCATTACCAGAAAAGTAATCAGGTAAAGAATAAGCATTGGCCATGTTAGATGTCAGAGCACTGAATACTAACAATGCTGATAGTTTCATTTTCATAATACGTCCTTGTGATTTATTGGTTTATTGGTTTATTAAAATAGTTTTAGTTAGAAGCAGGCCATTCAAATGGCTCTGCCCCTAATTTAGTTGTATCGACTAATCAATATCCTCTAGCCATTGCCACTCTGTAGTACCATCAAGCGGTAAACTCCGGTAATACGGTTGAACTTCAAGATCATTCTCTGGTATATAAAACTTCAGATCCATCGGTGGGTTTTTATATGTTCCTACCTGCATGTCAGCTGTTTCAGAAACAGGAATCCCCCAGGCACTGAATAGATCTCTCCAGTCATAGCCAGTAAAATAAGATAAGCTAATTAACATAAAATCATTACCGTTTAAGCGAGGCCTTTCTTCATATAGACTTAACCCCAACCTATCTTTATTTTGAGACCAAGAGTCTATATTTCTTACTTCGCGAGCATGTAGATAGTTCAAAGTGTAAATATCAAAACCGCTCTCTAAATATCCGATATATTCAGAGGCATAGGCCATCTGCATATATAAAGCGAGCTGGTCTTTATCACTTTGAGTCCAAAGTTTATCCTTCACGTACTCCGTCGTATTATCGACATTTTGCCCTTCTTGCATCCAGCCATAGATTTTAGGCCAGCGATCTCTAACTCGAACATAGTCCTGATAATCAGGGTGGCTTCTATATACATACATTGGCACAAGGTTATTGGTTACTTCCCCTCCTTTACCATTAATATTCATCTCTGAGATTTGAATATTATGACCAATTTCGTGTAAAACTAACCAGCTTGTAGCACTAAATTTATATGCTGAATCATATGGATTACCTGAACAACCTACACCGCAGTGAGAACTAAAGTCATGATTAGCTCTTTGTGTGTGTGCGCGTTTATGCCAATCTTGATTATCACAATCTAACCCCTTTGATTCACAAATAGAAAGTACTTGTGCATTGAGTGAAATATCATTGCTAACAAAGCCACCAAATTCACTGACTTTATCCACTGTATAAGTATCAATTTCACTCAGTAACTGGTTATGATCCGAACTATAACGCTCATGTAAAGTCCCATACATATATTCAGTTTGAGAAAATAGCTGAAAACGCCGTAGATCTAAATAAGACCAACTGTACGGGGAAGCCTCCACCGCTTCAGCTAACCCATCTATTGTTTCTTCGGTAAATAATGGGTGTTGACCACTGTTCGTGATTTTCACACTAATATCATCATTTAGGCTGCCTTCAATGAATATAGGGCCACCATAAGGCGATGTTAAAGTCAGCGATTGCCCTGGGTATATTTTCACCAACGGTGATTTAAGGTATTTTGGTCTCTGGTATTTACCCCATTCTTTGGTTGAGCCTGTACGTTGGGTATTTATAAATACATCCATCGCAGTAGCAGCGTTACTGCTTAACGTTAATTCAAATGGTTGCCCGGGATGGGCATAAGCGCCGGTTGGGTGCCAACTCACACCTTCGCGAGCTTCAATATATATATCTTGCTCTTGCAGTAAATGTCTGTTTTCAATTTGCTCTGAAAAGTTACCTAAATCAGCCTGCCCGTAAGCAAAGTCTCGATTGTAATAAGTTGTATTGTCCGCAAACCAAGCATGAAGCCAAGGTGTTTCATCTTCACTTTTATGATCTAATGGGTAGTTGATCTTTTCTCGATACACATCGCCAAGTAAGACATATAGCTTGGATAAATGAAACAATTCATTATCAGAAAAAATAGGCTCTGCTAGTTTATCATTGGTATTTAGCTGCTTGCGTACAGTTGATAATGGTGTACTAAATGCAGCCTTAAATTCAGCTGTATTACCGTCACTTAAATCAAATGGGAACTCATCCGTCGCTAAATTTTCATTCAGGTTATAATGATTAATAATTTCTTTACTGAATGCCGTCTTATCAAAACTCGTTTCCAATTGTTCTACAGTATATGATGTAGAAACATCACTACTTGGTGAGCCATACCTAAAGCCAAGCATCGAAAGCAATTGCTGTTGCTTAATTACCCCTTGTTCAGAAAATTGATTTGCAAAATAAACAGGTAAGTCTGGATATACTCTTAACATATCCAATGCAAAATCGACTTCTTCTTCAGTAAGCCCCCGACCTTTAATATGAAGTATATCAGGACGAACACTCATGTCCTGAGGAATATAATTCAATTCGACCGTAGTTTCTGGAGTACCTACATTGAGATCTTCACTCCCAGAGTTTCCTACCTTCATGACACTGACAACTTCATTTTCTAGATACTCATCACTTCTCCCACTAAGCCATTTAATAAAACGGTAATAGCTTTCTTCTGTTAAAAATCGAGTATTCGGAATTACACTGGCTATCGCTTTTCTATCTTTATTAATACTCGCAGTCCAAATACTTGAATGATTATCACCAATTATAATTGGGAACCCTGGTTGTGATGAGTTCCATATATCCGCTTCGATTCGATCGATATAATCTTTTGGGGTGATACTGTGCAAGATATCACCAGCAAAAATATAGTTTGCTGTTTCTATAGCCAAACCTGAATTATAAGCCTCTTTCAAATCTTTACTTATCTGTTGATGGAGTTCGCCAATATCATCAATATGAGACACATCACCACTATTATATGCCGCTTCTATTGCAGCCGAGACAAATCGTCCTTCGCCAGCTACCCCATCATCTAGTGTGAGCTCTGCAAAATCCAAGTGCGGACCCAGTGATTGCTCTGTCTCCAGTTTAATAGCATTAACCCCTGACTTTAACTCCAGTTCAATCGGGTCGCTCACAACATAGTTTCGCCACTTTTCTGTACTCGGGAAATCCACTGTAACCGGTTCTTGGCCATTAATACTCAGCTGCATTGTTCTATCGTTTGCATTGGTATGGCGGAACGATAGTAAGTATTTGCCCTCTTCTTCTATATCAACAGTCCAAGTTGCACTATCGCCAGATCGAGTTGGAAACTCTAAGAATCCCTCGCCAGTATGACCGGTACCAGATGGTTTACTCTCTGCTGTTTGTAGTACAGTGCTCCCAGCCAGTACTGCATCTTCTGCCGTAAGGTGAAGACCATCAATAGGAAAGCTTGGATCGATTGGCTCTTCAATATCTTCCGGAACCCATTCGATATGCAAGTGATCGATATTTGGTATTTCATAACCATATTGAAGAATGCTGAAGCTATATTCTCCCTGCTCTAAATCAAGATAGACATCTGGACTATATTGCCAATCCGACTCAGTCAGCGTCTGGTTAAGTGGATAATAATTGTTTTCCTTTATTTCTTTATTACTCAACCGCTTAACCCGAATCATAACAGTTCTATCGTCAGGTGAAGAGTAACGTAACTTCAAACGATAGCGCCCATCTTTAGGCGCCTCCCAATCAAACACCATGTGCGAAGCCTTTGGATCCCAAACGCCAAATCGGTAACCATCACCTGTATAGCCTGCAATATCCGTTGCACTTACTGTCATTGACTTGAAGTCAGCGTGAGTTGCATCAAGCACTTCAGACAAGTCTTCTGCGCTTGCATAAGAAAAGCAGGATGCTAGGCCAGCTAATAACATAGCCCTAGTCAGTTTATTTATTTTCATTTAGGTATCCCTAGCCATATAACAATCAACTCAGTATAAAACTAAGTTATATTGATATGAGTTAACTTATATTATTTTTGCGGATAACAGTAATTCATACTTTACAAAGTAAATATGTAATACGACAAGCCACTTTTAAAGGATCTTAGTAAAAAAAAACCACAATCGTCAATGCAATTAATTGCATTAGATTATTTTTAGAATTAACATCAAACTTCAGATAAATAATCACAATAAAAAACAAGGCAAAAAATGAATAATAACTATGGCTATAATTAAAGATAACCCCTATTAAGGCTGGTGAAATATTGTAATAAATGATAATTTTCAGTCTGACTTTTTAATATACCATCATCTAAATACTAGTACCGCAAAACAAGGCAACACCCTCGCATCGAAAACAAAATAAACCTTTAAAATCAACAGCTAAACACAGTGATAAAATCATATAACACGCTCCTACCACTCATATAACTAGGTCTTTAACAAGGCTTTCATTACCTATTTAAGCGGCTGTTTATTTTAAATTTATCATAGGCCATTCTGAATACTTTTACTCTCCTCGCACGGTTTTTATTCATATTTAATACATAGCTAAATCGAGCGGTATAAATATATAACTATAAATAGAAAATTATGATAAGTAAGGTTATCTTGACATAAAATAAAATTGAGCATGCTAGTAGTTACCACTTAAGTAAGTGGATGTGGCCATTCATCTTACAAGCTATGTTTTTAAATTGAGCATTAGTTACTGTCTAATAATTAAATTTATTTAAAATAACAATAAGAAAACAATATTGTTATCATTTAACCTTAGTGACTAATAACTAAATATTTTGCTTGTTGACTATTCCTTTTGTGATTAAAAATTCTCCCAATACCAGTGAAAACACTGTAAATACCGTTTAATTAGTGATGAAAAGACCACAGCAACCAAGAGTTGTTCAACTTTACTTATGGAGCACCTGTAGAGCCCTATGCTCCTATTTATATACCGACGTTTGTTCACAGAATCTCTATAACGTATGTACTGCGGATTAAACTTGCCTTCAGCCATAGAGTCGTTACAATCGTCGCTCATTTTATTGAGCGACGAGTCTCCGCATGAACCGCAAGAAAAAAATTAACGAAGCGCTGAAGAAAAGGCAGAAGAAAACAAATTCTAAATTGCACCGTAGCAATAAGCCTCGCTATATCTCTAAAGCAGAGCGTGCAAAGATGGAAGCTGAAGAAGCTGCGCAGCAAACGACACTTGATGCGAACGAAGCGCCTGCCGAAATGACGACAGAAGCAAACAATGCAGAAGAAAGTCAGACTGACGATAATACGACTGCATAACCCTTGCAGTCAGACGATTTAGTGAGAAAGTGACTAACTTCAATATAAGTATGCTTTCTCGCTAAATGTTATATTCATTACTGCTTAATCCCACTAACGCATCCACTCTCTATGCAACTGCTCGCTATCACCAAGGTAGTTCAGTAACCACTTTATTGCAGGGTTCTCGCTTTCCTTATTCCACGCTAAACAGCATGGGCTCACTGCGGGTTTATGAATTAACGCTTTTTCAACTAATTCACCCGCCGCTATTCGTGGTAATGCCATATGCTCCGGCATTACAGTAATACCCAGCCCAGACTTTAAACATTGAAACGCACTGTGCCAGTTAGGCACCATGATACGCCGTTGGTTATCCATCAACCATGTCACCCTTTTAGGTAGTAGTCTCGAAGTATCCTCAAGGCAAATGGCTGGGTAATTCGCTAACTCTTCAGGCGGTATAGGGTAATCACAGCTAGCCAATGGATGATCAGGAGATACGACAAACTTCCACTCTAATACCCCCATGTCGCGGTAGTCAAAATGGCCGCTAACTGGTACCGCAGCCGTCGCACCAATAGCAATATCAGCACGGCCATCAGCTAATGCATCCCATACGCCATTAAATACTTCCATGGTTAAGTGCAATTCAATATCGGGGAAATGGCGATAGAAGTCTCGCACAAGGGTGTTAACTCGACTTTCTCGTACAACGGTATCTAATGCCACTGATACACTTTTCGACCAACCATTTGCGACGCGCTGAGTTTGCAAACGGAGTAGCTCCATCTGTTTAAGTAGCCCCCTTGCTTCCTCAACAAAATATTCTCCCGCCGGTGTTAATTGTACCTGACGATGCAATCGAACAAATAAATCGACAGCTAAACGCTCTTCCATCGCACGAACAGTGTAACTAATTGCACTTGGTACTTTGTGCAATTCTTCAGCAGCGGCGGAAAAGCTGCCACGGCGGGCAACCACATCAATAACTTGCAGATCGTTGTATGAAAACATATCAAATCAAATTTTTTGAAAGCAATGGTGAAATTTTACCGTTTCACACGTATTTAATCCATGTATAAACTTGCCGCAATAGTAAAATAGCAAAAAGATCCTTTTATGAATAACCAACCTTCAAAAATCACCATGTTATGGTTTGCATGCCTCAGTATGCTTGGCTTCCTCGCAACGGATATGTACCTACCCGCTTTTGAAGTAATCAGAACAGATTTTGATACTTCACAATCACTTATCGGTTTGACGCTTAGCATCTTCCTTTTAGGTATGGCTTTAGGTCAGCTGGTTTACGGACCGCTGTCAGACCGTATTGGCCGAAAGAAAGTACTACTGGGCGGTATGACATTATTTAGCGTTGCTTCTGTACTTTGTGCATTTGCTCCTAATGTTGAGCTAATGCTAGCTGCACGCTTTGCACAAGCACTCGGTGCATGTAGTGCGACGGTAATATGGCAAGCAGTTGTTATTGACCGCTATGAAGGTAAAGTATCAGAGCGTGTATTCGCAACCATCATGCCGCTTGTTGCGCTATCTCCGGCACTAGCACCAATGGCTGGTGCAATGTTAGAGCATCAATTCGGTTGGCGTAGTATCTTTATTGCGCTAGTGGCATTCGGTGCAATTTTAGCCGTTATGACACTGAAAGAAACTGAAAGCGCTAATTTGAATAAAAAACAAGACAAAATCAGTGTTCAATTACGTCGTGACTATAAACAAATTCTAAGTTCAAAAAAATTCATTGGTAACATGATTATCTTTGCAGCCTGCTCTGCTGCATTTTTTGCTTACTTAACAGGTTCACCTTTCGTAATGGCAGCCATGGGCTACTCAGGTGCTGATATCGGCCTAAGCTATGCGCCACAAACTGTTGCCTTTATTGTGGGTGGCTACGGTTGCCGCGCACTGCTAAATAAATACGATAGCCAGACGCTACTACCGTGGATCCTAAAACTGTTTTTTGCCAGCGTAACAGTGATGTTCCTTATTTCACTTAACACTGAGCCGAAAACAATTTGGCCAATCCTTATTCCATTCTGCTTCCTTGCAGTTGCAAATGGTGCGATCTACCCGCTGATCATCAGTAAAGCACTGGAAGACTTTAAGAGCTGTAGTGCAACAGCTGCTGGCTTACTTAACTTCCTACAAACCATGGTTTGTTTCGCAGCAAGTGGTCTGGTTTCAGCCTTCGCAGTTTATGGCCTAATCACGGTTACAACGGCTATGTTCGTTACTGGCTTCCTTGCTTTAATCGGCTATGCTTTCGTTGTTAAAGCACGTAATGAAGCAGACATTGTTGCTCAAACAGCATAAGCTCTTTATATAAACGAATAATTATTAGGCTACCATCTGGTAGCCTTTTTTATATCTGGCTTATTAGATGATTTAATTTTGACTAATTCGTCACCTCACCCTCGCGATTAAACCCCCTTCCTTTTCACATACTCCAACTCTTCCGCTTAAAATCAGTTAATTAAACGCTTTTACAACCAAAAAGCCGAACAAACATTAAACAAAAGTGCAACAAGAAGGATTTTTTATACATTTTTCTTGCATAAGATCTCACTGTGGGTAATATAGCCACTAAGCGATAATTAATGCAGTAAATAAGCATGAGTATTCAAGTAAAGCAAATAAACAAATTCTACGGTGAAACACAGGTACTTCACGATGTGAACTTTACTTGTAATGAAGGCGAGACCTTAGTGTTACTGGGCCCGAGTGGCGCAGGAAAAAGCTCTTTACTCAGAGTGCTTAATTTGCTGGAAACCGCAAATAGCGGTGAGCTACAGATAGCCAATGAAGACTTTAACTTTGCCGCAGCGATTAACGAAAAAGACGGGTTAAAGTTAAGACGTAAAGTTGGCATGGTCTTTCAGCAATATAATCTATGGCCGCATTTAACCGTATTAGAAAATCTGATTGAAGCGCCAATCAAAGTAGCAGGAATAAATAAAGAAGACGCCACACAAGACGCGTTGAAAATTCTTACTACACTTCAATTAGCAGATAAAGCTGATGCTTGGCCTTTACAGCTTTCTGGTGGTCAACAGCAACGAGTAGCGATTGCTAGAGCGCTCATGATGAAACCAGAAGTACTGCTGTTTGATGAGCCAACAGCAGCCTTAGATCCTGAAATCACCAATCAGGTTGTAAGTATTATCAAAGATTTAAGCGAAACGGGTATTACCCAAATAGTGGTAACTCACGAAGTTGAGTTCGCAAAGAAAATTGCCAGCCATGTTCTTTACCTCGAAAAAGGTCACATTGTTGAGCACGGAACACATGAAGCATTCACAAATCCAGCAACACCTGAATTTGCTGAGTACTTAACGCATTAATTGAAATAAATACTATATTTTCCAATCAGCATCGTTATTACTCAATGCGATGCTGCACATAACGACGCATGGAGTATCGCGATGAAAAAAATTCTACTAGCCTCTCTTATTGGTTTAGCTGCAACGCACGCTGTAGCACAAGAAGAAATTAAGTTTGCCATGGAAGCCACGTACGCACCGTTTGAGTACGTTGATGAAAATAATGAAATTCAAGGCTTTGATGTTGATCTAGCGAATGCATTGTGTGATGTCATCGACGCCAAATGTTCATTCCATAATCAACCTTTTGACAGCCTAATTCCTGCACTCAAATTCCGTCGTTATGATGCAGCTATTTCTGGTATCGATATTACAGAGCAACGTCTGCAGGCCGTAAACTTTACTGATGCCTACTATGATAACTCAGCCGCTTTCGTGTCACTTAAAGATAAAGTCGAAAGCCAAGAAGCACTGAAAGGAAAGCGCGTGGGTGTACAGAATGGCTCAACACACCAAAGCTACCTAACGGATGAAATGGTTGGCGTTACTGCGGTTCCTTACGCAAGCTACCAAGATGCATTCATCGATATGCAAAATGGTCGAATTGATTCTGTATTTGGTGACACTGCCGTCGTTGCTGAATGGTTCAAGAAAAATGACAACTTAGCTTATGTGGGTGATCAAGTAACAAATACCGAATACTTCGGTAATGGCTTTGGTATTGCAACAAACAAAGACAATCAAGAACTAGTCGATAAGCTGAATGCTGCACTAAAAACCGTAAAAGAAAACGGCCAGTACCAGCAGATTTTTGACAAATACTTCGGTGAGTAAAGAATGGCGTTATCAGGTTATGCACTGACGCTATTGGAAGCTGGATGGGTCACCATCCAGCTAAGCCTTGTTAGCGTTGTCGTCGGTTTAGTCTTGGCCATTGCCTTTGCCGGTGGTGAGATGTCTCGCTATCGCGTTATTTCATGGCCGACTACTGCCTTTGTGACTTTACTTCGTGGGCTACCAGAACTCTTAGTTGTTCTGTTTATTTTCTTTGGCTCCACACAGGTACTGTTTCTAATTACTGGCGACTATATTGAGGTAAGCCCATTCTTATCTGGGGTTATTGCACTATCACTTATTTTTGCATCCTATGCTTCACAGACTTTACGGGGGGCATTAAAAGCCGTACCGAATGGTCAGCGCGAAGCCGCAAGTGCACTTGGTATAAGTAAAGCATCTGCTTTTATCCGTATCGTTTTACCCCAAGCGGTTCGTCATGCCCTACCCGGCTTAACGAACCAATGGTTAGTATTATTGAAGGATACGGCTTTAGTTTCTCTGATTGGTGTTACCGACTTACTTAAGCAAGCACAGCTTACCGCCGCTGCTACCCATGAAAGTTTTACATGGTATGCATCTGCAGCTGCTGTTTACCTTGTGATCACGTTAATCACACAGCGCGTTGTGAAAGTGATAGAAAAGAAATATAGCGTACAAGGAGCGACAGCATGAATGAACAACATGTCTGGCAATTAATGGAAGGCCTTGTTACCAGTATTGAACTCACTGTGGTTTCTCTACTTGTTGGCTGCCTACTCGCCCTGCTAATGACGCTTACCTTGATTTTACGTACACCAATATTGCATTGGTTAAGCCGTGGGCTGATCACCCTTTTCACTGGTACACCATTGTTGGTTCAAATTTTTCTAATTTATTATGGCCCAGGTCAATTTGATTGGATTAGAGAAAGTGTGCTGTGGAATTGGCTTAGCCAACCTTGGTTCTGTGCGATGCTTGCACTGGCTTTAAATACCGCGGCATACAGTACTCAGCTGTTTAAAGGCGCCTTTAATGCTATTCCTTCAGGGCAGTGGCAAGCATGTAGAGCCCTTGGCATGGGCACAAAACCCACTCTTGGTGTTCTATTACCTTATGCAATCCGTCGGGCAATCCCGGCTTACTCCAATGAAGTAATCTTAGTGTTTAAAGGCACTTCCCTCGCAAGCACCATTACCATAATGGATATCATGGGTTATGCGCAGCGCATTAATGCCCAAACTTATGACACACTGATGGTGTTCAGTGTCGCGGGGGCATTCTATCTCGTGGTTAATGGGCTACTCACACTTGTTTTCCGTCAAGTTGAAAAAAGAGCTTTGGCGTTTGAAACTGCAAGATAAACCAATAAATATAAGAAGGCCTGCTCAACCGCAGGCCTTCTACGTTATCGAAACAGAGAAGGTAACATTAATCAGGATCTAAACGGCACTGTGTAAGATCATTATCAGCCGCGCGCTGACATTCAATATCAACCCATTGGCCATTAAACTGCGCCAATGAAGATGTCGAGGAGGTGTAACCCCAGAGAGTATTATTATCAACTGGCCCTTCAAGACTAATTTCATTGTCTTTACGTTCTGACTCAATTTCTTTCAAAACAAACTGACCGTTAAGCGCCTTGCCGTCTAATTCAACCCACTGCCCGTTTAAGTTACCCAGCGTTACCCCGTCATCAAATTCAGTACTGGCATCAATAACAAAGTTAATACCATTAATCGATAACTGACCATTGGTATAGTTGGCTTCACCTTCAACATTAAATTCGAGGTTACTAGGTACATCTATTTGATCTTCAAAGTCGATCCTCGTCGCGATCAAACCGCCTTCTGACTCCACCAAGTCTAGCTCGACAACCACACCGATGATTAAGCTATTAATCGAGCCATCATCAAACAGCGTATTTTGATTGATAAGAACGCGGATATGCCCAGCAACTTCAAATTCCGATTTATCTTCGCTGACCCAAGTAATAATGCCTTCTAACTCTGTACCGTTAAAGTCATCGTTATTTCTCGGATCGATAGATGAAGCGACAAACTGACTATCCACGAACTGGCCAAACACCTCAACCCATAAGCCATTCTGTAGTGACTGGTTATCGTCAATCACCGCATTACTGTAATCGATCGTCACTGTTGCCAGAATAAACTCACTATTGGCTTCGTCTAACGCAGAAATTTTACCCTCTATTTCAGCCAGTGTTCCGGCATCAGTTTTATTGATTGAACTGACTTTCCAGTTACCGTCAGGCTGCATTTGTGCAAATACCATGACCCAATCGCCGACGACAAGCCCATTCGCAGGGTAATTGTACTCGACGCCATTCACTGATATCGTCGTATCAGTAATCCCCGTTACCGGCCCAGCAGTCATTGGCTCTAAGCTAATTGATTGAGCACTACTCCCTAGCCTTGTCACTTCAACGATCATACCAGCCGTTACTTCGTTGAAATCTAATGCACTATCGTGATAACTAATTGATGCACTTGAGCCATCAAGCTGGTTATTGTTCACTGTTAGAGATTCGTCATCATAAGAAATATCATCGACTGTACCATTGATTCTCGCACTACCTTCTTGGCTTGGGTTACCACTATCTGCTGAACTATCGCCGTCACCACCACAACCAATGAGCAAACTGCATAACATCAGGTAAGGAAACTTATTCATAGCACCACCTTTAGGCTTAACTCCATGAAAAATTGTTCTTAAATAAAATACGATGTCGGAATACTAGCGATTTATGACCGTTATGTGCTACTCGACGGAGTTACTGATAGAATTGTAGGTATAGTTGGGCAATATGAGGGGTCGTAAAAGTAATAAAACCAGACATTTTCTGGCTTTATTATCGGGGGGCTTGTTTTGTTACTTCTCGCTAGCTTAAACGATTTTCACGCCAGCTGGCATCAAGCGCTCAGGTGTTAATAACACACTCTCTGACTCATCCTCCGTTTCTGCGCAAAGTAACATACACTCAGAAGTTTCACCTCGCATTTTAGCCTTAGCCAAATTACACAATACAACAACCGTCTTACCCATTAACTCTTCTTCAGTATAGTAAGGGACTAAACTAGTGACAGTTTGAAGTGTCTTCTCACCAACATCTATCTGAACAATATATAATTTATCTGCATTCTGGTGACGGGCAACTTCAATTACTTTACCTACGCGAATATCCAATTTCGCAAAATCGCCATAAGAAATAGTGTCCATGCTTTCCTCACTTCACATAAAAAAGTTAAAGTTTTACTAAAATTTACTGTTAACGATTACACTATCATCAAATCCGTGTTTTTTAAAGGGATCTAGCTCTCATTAACGGTGAATTACACTGAAGTTTATTGCGCTTATTACACCCTCATAGTTTAATAGCATCAATTGATAAAAACGGACGATAAAGGCTAATAGGACACCACTTATGGCTACCATTAAAGATGTTGCAAAGTTATCGGGGGTCTCTGTTGCCACGGTTTCTCGAGTAATAAATAAATCACCTAAAGCAAGCAAAGCATCTGTCGAATCTGTAACCAAAGCCATGCGTGAATTAGGTTATCGACCTAATGCCAATGCCCGAGCCCTTGTTAGTCAGTCAACCAATACGGTAGGCGTAGTGGTGGGTGATGTATCCGATCCCTTTTTTGGCGTTATGCTCAAAGCTATCGACAACGTTGCACGCCAAAATGGAAAGCATGTACTGATTGGTAACGGTTATCACGATGCTAAAACTGAACGTGAAGCCATTGAGCTACTGATCAATAGCCGTTGTGAATCATTAATTATTCATAGTAAAGGGTTAAGCAATCAAGAGTTAATTGATTTTGCTCATGAAGTCCCAGGGCTAGTCATCATAAATCGCTATATCCCAGAAATTGCAACTCGATGTATCGCACTCGACAACCATAAAGGGGCATATTTAGCGACCGAGTACTTAATTAAACATGGCCATAAACGAATTGGCTATATTAGCTCGACTTACGATATTGAAGATACCCAGCAACGACGAGCTGGGTATACTGACGCCCTTCAAGCCAACAATATAAAAGTCGATGAAAACTTTATAGAATATGGCCATCCCGATGAAGAAGGTGGCGAGACAGCGATGACAAATTTACTCTCTAAGAACCTTGGATTAACGGCCGTCGCAACTTATAACGATTATATGGCCGCTGGGTGTTTATCTGTTATGGATGAGAACGGTATAAGCTCGCCACAAGATGTCTCAATTATTGGCTTTGATGACGGTATTATCGCAAAATACCTGAACCCGAAGCTGACAACAGTACGCTACCCGATTAATATCATGGCAGAGCAAGCTGCTCAGCTTTCACTACAGTTAGCAAAAGCTGAAAACAAGAACGAATACCCAAGAATGTTCGTGCCAACGCTGGTACGAAGACGATCTGTCATTCAAAATTAAACCACTGATTTTCAAGGATGTAGTAACCCAATGATCAATTTGAACAAACAGCTTAATTTCATTCTAGAGCTCGACCGCCTGAAAGCTGTTTATCGTAAAACGACGGTTAAGTCAGACGAAAACCGTCAAGAAAACAGTGCAGAGCATAGTTGGCACATCGCACTAATGGCACAAGTGCTGAAAGATTATGTTGAAGAAAATGTCGATACAAATCGCGCTGTGAGTATGTTGCTAATCCACGATATTGTTGAAATTGATGCCGGTGATATGTTCGCTTTTGCCGAACAAACCGATCATGAAGCTCAAGAAGAAAAAGAGCTAACAGCAGCAAATCGCCTCTTCGGTTTATTGCCCGAGCAACAATTTGAATCAATGAAAACACTATGGATTGAATTTGAACAAGCTCAGACGCCTGATGCTCGCTTTGCCAAAGGAATGGATCGTATCCTACCGTTGATCCAAAACATGGCAAATGATGGTGGTAGCTGGGTTAAGTATGGTGTATCAAAACAACAAGTGCTTAAACGTAACGAGTACCTTGAAAAAGTAACACCAAAGTTATGGGATTATGCAAAACAGCAAATTGATTTAGCCGTAGAAAATGGCTGGTTGAAAGACGATTAAACGCGACTTTTACGTACGCTGTAACACTTCAAAGTGGCACTGAGTTGACAAGAATAATACGCTCAACTCAATGCCCTTTCGTATCACGGAACGAGTACAAGAATACATTTCACCTTTAGATTTAATTAGTTAAGACGTATTTCTTTAAGTGTATTAACCTGATTGTTTTAAACACTGTACCCTTATGCCGGTAAGTAAAACAGAAATGATACTGCAAGATATTGAATTTGTTTAATTATAAAAAAGGCATGAGAGAAGTGTCTCATGCTTTTAGCCATGTACCAGCAACTATTCTTTTCAAAACGATCCCGCTAATTAATACGGTTAAGAACAAGAACCACAACAGAAGCCTGGCTCACCGTGTTTACCTTTCTTCTGCTCAGTATTCATTGTTTTTGCTTGTTTATCTGAATCTGAAGCCACTGCAGATACTTGTTCTACCGCACTATTTTCACTTTTCCCATCGTCTTTTTTAAAGATTTTCTTAAACGATAAAGCCATTGGAACACCTCTTACATACATTAAGTTGTATTTTTAATGCATGTTATAATCCCCAACTAAATTAGTCAACTACTGCACTTTGTTCCATGTTTAATTTAACGTTCAGACTATGTTTTTTCACAAAAAAGCCAGCAATATAATTGCTGGCTTCACGATACTTAAACGAGCTAATGTCTAGGGCTTAAGCTGCTTTTACTCGAATTTTACTCTTAGCAACAGCAGTAAGGTTCAAACTAGAGATTGCTGCTTTCGCTTCGTCTTCGTTTGGCATTTCAACAAACGCGAATCCTTTTGATTGACCTGTTTCTTGGTCTAAAACAAGGTTACATTCAGCGACAACGCCATGGGTAGTAAATAAAACACGAATTTCATGTTCAGTTGTTGTGCGCGCAAGGTTGCGAACTAGAAGTTTCATATTGAACCATTTGATATAAAAATTACGCTGTGATTGTCTCAGGTAACTTAATACAAACCAAGCGATTAATAGTGTTATTTTCTTGACGCACGTTAAATGATTCATTAATTCGGCCGCTTACTCAACGCCATTTACCCTATACAGAACAGCTAACTAGATTTAAACTTAACGTTAAGTTTATATAAATAAAAATTGAAGAATAATGGTAGCGAAGAAGTTTTTTACGATTGGTGAAGCCGCTGAACGCTGTGGTGTTGCAACCTCTGCCTTACGATTTTACGAACAACGTGGGCTTATTCACTCGATTCGTACAAGTGGTAATCAACGCCGTTATCAAGCGGCAACATTACGGATCATATCAATTATTAAGGCTGCGCAGCAGCTTGGCATCACTCTTGATGAAATTCAAGAGGCTATTTCATCGCTACCAGATAACCGTGCTCCAACCAAAAGAGACTGGGAACGGTTATCTAAAAAATGGGCCAGTAGCCTTGACCAAAAGATTCTTGAACTACAGCGGTTACGCGATAACCTTGGGAAGTGCATTGGCTGCGGTTGCTTATCATTGAAAGGCTGCCTGCTATTTAACCCAGAAGATAAGGTCTCATCACATGGCAGCGGGCCAAGGTATTTGATTGAAGGGCCTCCTGATGGTGAAAAAAGTCAAAAATAGCTGTACACACAATCTAACCATACGCAGCATTAATTGCAAAATCATCGTAACCACTGAATTAGAAGCCTAATTCAGTGGTTACTTAATGGAAGGCAATATCGCTTACATTCACTATTTATTTTTGTTGATGTGGTAGACCGAATACACCACCAGCCCCATACCTAAACCATGAAACACTGTAAACACTTCCCCTAACACGATTACCGCTGCCAAAGCCGTTATAACAGGGCCAATATTAACCGTTAGGCTAAACTGCGTTGGCGACAACTCAGCCATGGCAGCTGCCATTAAATAAGATGGAATTACGGTACAAAAAATCCCAAGAGTAATACCCAATATAATGAGTGGATAACTCCACTCCGTAACCTGAGACTCCGACAACAGTAAGTGACATATAATGGCGATACCCGCACTTCCCATCCCGATGCTGGTAAAAAGTTGGCTCCCCATTTTGGCGATAATACCTTTACTAAGTATTAAATAAATCGCGAAGACAAGTGCAGAAGCTATCGCTAAAGCACTACCAAACCACACTTGCTGCCCAAGTGAAGCAACATCATGAGCCACAATAAGCGCAATACCGCTATAACCTATACAAACGGCAATTATCGTTGAGCGTGTCGGCTTTTGACCGAACCACAACCAAAATATAGCGACAACGAGGCTAGGAAATAAAAAGATAAGTAGACGCTCTAATTGTGCAGAAATAAAGCTTAAGGCAACAATATCTAAATAGCTCGCTAAGTAATAGCCTAAAATACCGACCAGCGCTGCTTGCCAGCCATGTAACCGAACCTTTTGTCTCACCTCATTACTTCGGCAAAGCAGAAATAGAACAACGAGGTAAACGGGTAATGAGCTCAGCGCCCTTAAGGTCATAATAGAGGTCGCATCCCCCCCATTTAGATAAGCGATTTTGATTAATACGGGCTTAATCGAAAACAGCAAAGCGCCAAGTAGCGCAAGACACATACCGCGTAAATATCGTTTTGAGTCGATCGGATCTTCTATTCGCTCTTGTGAGGTGTTCATTTTCACATATCCCTATTTGATTTTTGGGCTACGAGAAAAAGGAAGTGAGGCATACTGACTACGTTTTACTCGTAGCCAGACAGAGTATTACCTACCGGACTACAGGCATATAAAGTAAGAGCCAGAGGTAAGTAACAGAATAAAGCATTTAATTTCCCTTAAGTGTATAAATCTAAACTATATAACTTTATCGCAACAAGCAAGAACAAGCAGCTTGCTGCAAGCAAATAACTTCTCTACTATCAAAAATTAGCCTTAATCAGAAAAGGATTTCTCGATGAATTTTGACACTTGGCTTGCTTTTGTCGCGGCATCACTTGTACTCACTGCAACACCAGGACCTAGTATCTTTTTAGGTATGGTTCACTCTATTAACTTTGGTGTAAAAAGAGTCATTTTCACAGGCCTTGGTGATATCAGTGCTAACTTCATTCAAATGATTGTCGTTTCAGCCGGCCTAGGGGTCGYGATAGCGAACTCAGAGTTAGCCTTTAATATCATCAAATGGACTGGTGCATTGACTCTGCTTTATATGGGGATAAAAATGTTATTCTCCTCAAATAAACAAGTCGGTAACCATCAAAGTCTTCCACCAGTATCTAACGCTAAACTGTTTATGTCGGGGTTTCTGGTTGCGGCAGGAAATCCAAAAGCAATTGTGTTCTTTACAGCATTTTTTCCACAATTTATCGATACCTCGAAACCACTTCTACTGCAAATGGCAATCATGTGTCCAACTATGGCTTTACTCGATTTTACATTAGTCATGGTTTACGCTTTTTCAGCAGGTAAAATCGTCAAATCCGGCAGCGAAAAGCTAAGTATTGTCAATAAAATCAGTGGCGGCTTACTGGTTGGCGCATCTGGAGCCCTAGCGTTAAGTAACAAATAGTCACATACCCGCATAACTAAAAATCATAGTTCAAGCTAATAGTACTATATACCTCATCGTTGCTTTGGTCTGAAGCAACGGTCGAGTTATAGATGTACTCAAGATCAAGTAGTAGTGACACGTCCTCCATGAGCTGGTTTTTAACGTACGCTTTGACGTTCGTTGAAGTATTGGCCTCACCGTAATCGGTACTCAGTTTGCCACCAAACTCAAACCTGTCGTTAACTTTGGCTTCACCTTCTATGAAGGCATTGGCAATTACTTCATCTTCTTTTTTATTGGGGAAGTCTGGATCAAAATCTTGCCGTTGTGAAAAACGATAACCTGGGCCCGCACCAATGGATAATTTTCGCCTTTCGTTATCAATTAATGTTGCACCAAAACCTGTTGCAAGGGTTAACTGATCACGATAAGTCGCATATTGGTCGTGCTCATACTTGTTATTGCCATAGACAAACCACTCATCGCTAATCAGGTGCTGTACCCCATAGCTAAGATTATACTTATTGGTACCATCCTCACCTTCGGCAGCGTTGGTATAATAGGTATAAAACTCCCCTCTCTGCTTCCAGTTTTGCTTGTCATACACCAAGCTTGCCCCCGTATTTACAGTGAGAGAACGTGATGTCGTTTTAGAAAAGATGAAACCCAACTTGGTATTACCTTTCCATGGACTCTCTATTTCATCCTCATTAGCTAACGCCACCAACGGCGTCAGCAATAAGAATGCGGGAATAGCGGCAACCAATAATATTGGCTTCGATTTCAAGATTGTTTTCATCAATGTACGACTCTGTAGCTATCAGGAAATATTCACGGTTAAGCAATATTGTAAGAAGCACAAAAATGCGATTGTCAGTATATTGTAAACAAGTGACTGATTATTCACGAGTAAGCTTGCTACCGATAGAACATGACAAAATTGTCATGTTCTCGTCCGGCTCAAGTCACGCTCTAAATCGTATTATTTCTCACATAAAGTTAAACAACGTGAGGAAGTCACTATGAAATCAGTCAAATCATTACTTGTTGCAACGTCACTGGTTATGTTCACTCTCCCTGCAATGGCTACGCCGCTTAATGCAGGAGGGAACTACAGTATAGAAACCAATCAACGGACATTGGTAACCCAAGCAGTGGAGAGCAAAGAAGCAGCCTATGCAGAAAGCCTGCAATTATTGAATGTGGCCAAGCAAAGCAGCCCGTCGGAACTACGCACCTTGCTAAAAGTCTCTGCTTTTCACCCTAAAGAACTAAGATCGTTGTCACTCATGGACGGCAGCTATATCACCGTACAAGAAATTATGAATGAGCAGGGACATATTGAATATCAAGGTGCAGTCAAAGTTCAATACCAACACTTAAGCTACGATGGTAGATAGTTAACATACTGCAAGAGAGGGAGAAGGATACTCCCTCGGCTTGTTGAGCCTTGGAGCAGAGAACGACTCAATGAAGTTATTATTGATTGAAGATGAACCAAAAACAGGCGAATACCTAAGAAAAGGGCTAACTGAAGCTGGCTATGTTGTAGACCTATCTTGTGATGGGGTCGATGGGCTCTACCAGGCAACCAGCCATAACTATGATCTTATCATTCTGGATGTGATGCTTCCCCAACTCAATGGTTGGCAAGTACTAACCACGCTTAGAGCCAGCAAAATAGAAACCCCAGTGATAATGCTTACAGCCCGAGATCAAATCGAAGATCGGGTAAAAGGCCTCGAACTCGGGGCAGATGACTATATCGTAAAACCGTTTGCTTTCGTTGAACTGATAGCAAGGATCAGGAACACGCTAAAGCGCCAGCAACATGCCGTCCCCCAAGCGCATTCACTCAACATTGTCGACCTACACCTCGATCTTCTTAAACGCAGAGTTATTCGCGCGGACGATACCATTACACTCACAGCCAAAGAGTTCTCATTACTTGAACTACTTATGCGTCGGCGTGGTGAAGTTTTGTCGCGCGCAGAAATCGCTTCTATCGTCTGGGATATGAACTTCGATAGCGACACCAATATCATTGATGTTGCGATTCGGCGCCTTAGAGCAAAGGTTGATAAAAACTATGAACCCAAGTTAATCCATACCATCAGAGGGATGGGATATATGCTCGATGAAATCAAATAATGGAGTGTGAATGTTTAAATCTATTTCCTCAAAGCTGATAATTTCATTTTTCACCGCCTCTATTTTGGTACTTTTCGCGCTAAGTACCGTTACCCTATATTCGCTAAAGCATCATTTTTTTCAGCAAGATAAATACAATTCTGAACAGAAATTTAAAACGATTAACCTCTTACAACTACAAGATGACTTTATTGCAAAGTACGGCGCCTACTTTGAATTAGGCGAAACAAAATTTTGGTTAATCAAAGATGATAGGGTTACATATCAAACCCAAGAAACGCCTCTTCCTCAGCCATTTCTCATAAACAAACACCTTACGACACTTGATTGGACGGATGAGGCTAATACTTTCCGAGCCTTCCGGTTTTCGGTAAAGAAAGAAGCCGAAACCTATGTCGTTCTGGGGATTAATATTAACCACCAGCTGAATTTTTTAAACAGCTTTACTGCGGTTTTATTTTGGACAACGCTTTTAGCCAGTATCGTCAGCGGGTTTCTTGGGTGGCTAATTGTAAAGAAAGGAATGCTTCCCGTTAAACAGCTAGAAGGACACCTACAAAAGATTTCGACCAACAGGTTAGATTTAAGGTTAGACCCCAAGCTTTTCCCTAATGAATTACAGCAATTGGTGACTGTGAGTAATGATATGTTATCTCGTCTGGAGCATGAGTTTGAGCGACTATCAGAATTCTCTTCCGATATTGCCCATGAACTCCGTACTCCGATCAGTAATATGATGACGCAGACCCAAGTCACGCTAGCCAAGCCTAGAAATACTGAAGAGTATCAAGAGAGCTTAATTTCAACGGTGGAAGAACTAAGCCGATTAGCCAAAATCATCACAGATATGCTTTACCTTGCTAAGTCTGAACACAACTTACTGCAAATCGCTAACGTTGATATTTCTCTGCACGATTTACTTGAAGGGATCGTGGAGTACTATGAGCTTGCTGGTGAAGAGAAGGAGTTAACATTAACTCTAAGTGGAGATGCAGCAGTAAACGGTGATAGAGAAATGCTAAAACGTGCTGTTGGCAATCTCGTCTCTAATGCGGTTCGCCATAGCGACCCGAATGAAACCATTTCGATATCAATTAACAGCTTAGAGACAGAAGTTGAAGTTGCAGTACGTAATGTAGGTGAAACCATTTCCCACACTCACCTCCCCTATTTGTTTGAGCGTTTTTATCGTGTGGATAAAGCACGAATGCATCGGGCTACTGCGGGTGCAGGGCTTGGGCTAGCCATTGCTCGATCTATTGCGCGCTGTCACCATGGTGATATCACCGTAACATCTTCCAATCATGTGACGGTGTTTTCACTTCGGCTACCAAGCTTGAACCGCTAACGAAAAAAGCCCGCTTATTAGCGGGCCTTGCATCAATAGTTACAATGTAACCTCAATGTTTAAAATACAAATTGATATGTCGTTGTATGGTTATATTGTTCACCTGGGTGAAGAATGCTGCTACCCGGCCACTCTGAGTGGTTAGGTGCATCTGGCAACCATTCAGTTTCGAGGCAGAAACCTTGATGGATAATATGTTTACCGTTACGTGCTGGCTCGCCCGCTAAAAAGTTCCCCGTATACAGCTGTACTGCTGGTTTGGTGGTTTTTACTTCAAGCGTAACTAACTCATCGGGTGAAACCGCACGAACTGCAATAGTAGCTCCATCAGTTACCGGCTCTGACAATAAGAAAGCATGATCATAGCCATTTGCCAGCTTCTGTTCTTCGTCAATAAGGAAATCTTGCTTTAGGGTTTTAAGTTCACGAAAATCAAAGCCAGTACCTTCAACAGATTTGAGCTCACCAGTCGGAATACCCTCAGCGTTGGTTGGGACGAACTTATCAGCACTAATACTCAGGCTGTGTGCTAAGCAGTCTTCATCCGTACTATCACCCATCAAGTTGAAGTAAGCATGATTAGTAAAGTTTACCGGACATGCTTTATCACACTCGGCAACGTACTGAATCTCCAGCGCATTGCTCTCTGTTAGCTCAAACCGCACCGTCGCTGCTAGTTCACCAGGAAAACCCTGATCACCATCAACAGAAACCAGACTAAACACTAAAACCGTGTCAGTATGCTCTTTCAACGTCCAGCGGCGCTTATCAAACCCATTAGGCCCACCATGTAACGTATGCCCGCCTTGATTTGTATCGACCTGATACTCGGTACCATCAATAGTAAAATGGCCATTGGCAATCCGGTTGGCATATCGGCCAACGGTGGCACCAAAGTACGCAGTTTGCACGCTATGCTGCGCTATTGTTGCGTAGCTGAGTAAAACTTCACGCTCCGTGTTTTCTAGAGGTAGTGTACAACTTAACCATGTTGCACCAATATCCATAAACGTTGCCGTCATTCCCGAGGTATTGCGCAGCGTAAATAGTTGGGCTGGGCGACCATCAGCGGCCGCCTGTTGGGTCATGGTTTCGTACAACGAATCAATGTGTTTTGGCATCGTCATCGAATTAATCCTTATTACTATCTTTTATGCCAAAACCAGTTCACCAGAGCCTGGCATTGCTTTACAGACGTAAATCGTTTCTTTCAACCCCATTTCTGCTTCGTACTTCTCATTAAGTACTGCTTTCACATCATCGACAAGCGCAGGAGGCATGATTGAGACAATACAGCCACCAAAACCACCGCCAGTCATGCGTACACCGCCTTGATCGCCGATGACTTTTTTCACCGTTTCAACAATGAAGTCGATTTCAGGTACTGTGATTTCAAAATCATCACGCATAGAAGCATGCGATTCAGCCATCAGCTCACCCATACGTTTCATGTCACCGTTGCTTAGTGCAACTGCCGCTTCTTCAGTACGGTCGTTTTCAGTAATCACGTGGCGAGCACGCTTCGCAACCATTTCGTCTAGATCAAAAACGCGTGCATTGAACTGCTCGATAGTGACATCACGCAACGCTTTTACATCGAAGATGCGCGCGGCTTCTTCACACTGCTCACGGCGTGTGTTGTATTCACTGTCTACTAAGCCACGTTTCTTATTCGAGTTAATGATGACTACTGCCATATCTTCAGGCATAGAGACCGCTTTCGTTTCTAACGAGCGGCAATCAATGAGTAACGCGTGATTAGCTTGGCCTTCAGCAGAAATCAGTTGATCCATGATGCCGCAATTACAGCCCACAAATTCGTTTTCAGCTTGCTGACCATTTAGAGCAACTTCCTGCTGTGAGATAGGCAAGTTATACAATGTTTTAAAAGTTTGGCCGATAACCACTTCAAGTGCAGCAGAAGAACTAAGGCCTGCACCTTGTGGCACGTTACCGCTAACAGAAATATCAGCGCCACCAAACTCATAACCTCGACCGCGCAGACATTTCACTACACCCTTGATGTAGTTGATCCACATACAATCGTTGTCGAAAGTAATGTCTTCCGTCAGGTCGAATTCTTTGGTTTCATTACCATAGTCAACAGAGACAACACGAACGATGTTGTCATCACGGCAAGATGCAGCAACGATTGTCTGATAGTCAATCGCGCATGGTAATACGAAACCGTCGTTATAATCAGTGTGCTCTCCGATTAGGTTTACACGACCCGGCGCTTGAATAATGTGTGTCGCTTTGTAGCCTAATACCGCTTCAAATGATGTGGTTACAGCATCGATCAATAGTTGTGATTTTTGGTTAGTCATTTTTATATCCCTGCTAATTACTGCTTATTGCTCACGATAATGGACGTCACTTAGTGCGCGTAGTTTGTCTGCCGCTTGCTCAGCAGTCAGGTCACGCTGGCTTTCGGCCAACATCTCATAACCCACCATAAATTTTCGCACCGTGGCAGAACGTAGTAGCGGCGGATAGAACAGTGCGTGTAGCTGCCAATGATCAGTTGATGCGTCACCTTCTTTGAAGAACGGCGCATAGTGCCAACCCATTGAGTACGGGAATGAGCACTTGAATAGGTTATCGTAGCGGCTCGTTAATTTCTTCATCGCAAGCGCCAGATCATCACGCTGCTCATCAGTTAAATCATTCATGCGACGAATATGCGTTTTCGGCATTAGCATGGTTTCAAAAGGCCAGGCGGCCCAATAAGGCACAACCGCAATCCAGTGCTCAGTTTCAACCACGGTACGTGAACCATCTGCCATCTCTGATTTTGCGTAATCGACCAACAAGTTGGTACCATTTTCTTGGTAGTACTTGCGCAAGTTTTCATCTTTGCGCGAAATTTCGTTCGGCAGGAAGCTGTTCGCCCAAATCTGGCCGTGCGGGTGAGGCTGTGAACAACCCATCGTCGAGCCTTTGTTTTCGAAAGCCTGAACCCAGACGTAATCTTGACCTAGTTCTTCAATTTGATCGTTCCACGTATCAATAACATTGCGGATAGCAGGTACTGGCAGCTCTGGCAGCGTTTTACTGTGATCTGGCGAGAAACAGATCACACGGCTTAAGCCACGCGCACTTTCACAACGAAATAGCGGATTATCTGATTTTGGTGCATCTGGGGTATCAACGGTTAACGCAGCATGATCATTATTGAATACGTATGTACCTTGATAATCTGGGTTTACATCGCCAGAGACGCGTGTATTGGTCGGACAAAGGAAACAACCGCTATCGTACTTAGTATCATCTGCTTCTTCAGGCGTTTCATCAGCCCCTTGCCAAGGACGCTTTGCACGGTGTGGAGAAACAAGGACGTACTGGCCCGTTAGCGGATTATAACGACGGTGTGGGTGGTCAACCGGATTGAATGTGTTATCAGACATAAAGCTCTCGATTTTTTGCTCAACAATGAGCCGTATTATTTGGGTTAAACCGGGAAAGAAAGCGGGATGAGCCTTACTTTCCTAGTTTAAAATTCGTGTTATAGCAATCTGAAATGGGTATTAATAACCGTTCGGGTTATTTGACTGCCAACGCCAAGTATCTGCAGCCATGGCTTTTACATCGAACTTCGCTTCCCAGCTTAATTCTTGTGCTGCTTTTGATGTATCAGCCCAACATTCAGCGATGTCACCAGGGCGACGTGGACATAGTTTATAAGCAATATCATGGCCACAGGCTTCGCTAAATGCATCTACCATCTCGATAACACTACTGCCCTTCCCTGTGCCTAGATTGAAAATGTGTAAACCATCCTTCTTACCAACGGCATTGAGTGCAGCAATGTGGCCATCGGCCAAATCCATAACATGAATATAGTCACGTACGCCGGTACCATCGGGGGTTGGATAGTCATCACCAAATACCGATAAGAATTCACGACGACCAACGGCAACCTGTGCGATAAATGGCATTAGATTATTGGGAATACCTTGCGGATCTTCCCCCATAATGCCTGACGGATGTGCACCTACAGGGTTAAAGTAGCGAAGCAGCGTGATGCTCATTTCTGGAGCGGCGTATTGGATATCACGCAGACACTCTTCAACCATGTACTTACTGCGGCCATAAGGGTTGGTTACGTTACCTGTTGGCGTATTTTCGTTGATTGGTACTTCAGTCGGATCGCCATACACTGTCGCTGAAGAACTGAAAACCAAGCTATTAACGCCAGCGCTCTTCATTGCATCCACCAACATTAGGGTGCCGTGTACATTGTTGTCGTAGTATTCAAGCGGTTTTTCTACCGACTCACCCACCGCTTTCAAACCTGCAAAGTGAATAACCGAGTCAATTTTCTGTTCGCTAAAAATCTGGTCTAGGATTTCGCGGTCGCGAATATCACCCTGATAGAAAACAGGAGTAGTGCCCGTAAGATCATTAATACGAGTTAAAACTGCGTCTTTACTGTTGCATAGATTATCGAGAATAACTGGCTCTAAACCTGCTTCAATCATTTGCACACAGGTATGACTACCGATATACCCCATACCACCTGTCACTAATACTTTCATCTATCTCTCCAGAATGTCCGACCAACAAACCCAGCCCCGTTTCTTCTTGTGAATTACGCAGTAGCATGAAGGTAATGTCTTAAACTGGCGAGAAGTTTACCAATGGAAGCCGGTTGATTTCTGTGATCGAACACGCAGAGTGTAAACGTTACCACTAATAACGCATTGTTAATCCATATCAAAAGAGCAAAATGAGATAATTAAAATACACATAACCTCATAAGCAAGTAGACTATAAGCAATTGAATTTAAAGTAACTAACCATTAAGATCCATTTGCATCGCAATGTTAATCGCCTCCAATGCATGAAAGTGAAACCAAGTGTAAACGATTTACCTATCGTGCAGCATTGCCATAATCACAAACAAATAACACTATGCGAAGGGGGAAAACCAACAAAATTCCACCTCATTGCTTCAACGCTATCGATAATTTTACTAAAACATCATAAAATGCAGATAATCTTAATAATTATTTGTTTAACTTGCTCTGTATCACGGTTCATTTATGGAGCAAATGGATTACACGTTACTTTGCAATTGTTTATTCAGCTTTTCCTCACTGTAACGTTTTATTTGGAGGCGCAATGGCCACATTAAAAGAAATCGCTGCCGAGGCCAGTGTATCGCTAGCAACGGTTTCACGGGTACTTAACGACGATCCGAGCTTGAGTGTAAAAGAAGAAACTAAGCGACGTATTTTTGAAATCGCTGAAAAACTAGAATATAAAAGCAGCCACGTTCGAAAAGCCTCGCAGAAACAAAAGCTACATTTCATGGCTATCTATAACTATCGCCAAGATACGGAAGTCAACGATCCCTACTACCTCTCTATCCGACATGGTATAGAAACTCAATGTGAGCGCTTAGGCATCCAGTTAACCAATAGTTATGAAGGAAAAGTCAGTAACAAAGTTAAACAGGTTGACGGTGTTTTATTAGTCGGAGGAATGACTGATGAGCAGATAGAAACCGTAAAACCGGTTAGCTCTAATATTGTTTATGTTGACTACACCGACTACAACCGCTCCTTTGACTGTGTCGATATTGACCTCACTAAAATCAGCAAAGAAGTGATCAATTTCTTTACCGAACAAGGCGTTGACCGAATAGGCTTTATTGGTGGACAGGATGATATCAACAAGCCAGATATACGAGAACAAGCCTTCTATGAATACGGCATGCTCAAGGGGGTTGTTAATAATAAAGACATTTATCGTGGAGACTTTACAAGCTCCTCTGGCTATAAATTAGCCACAGAGATGCTTAAAGGCGACTATCCTAGCGCATTGTTTATTGCTTCAGATTCAATCGCTATCGGCGTTTTGCGTGCCATCCATGAAAAAGGGTTATCGATACCTGATGACATCGCACTTATCAGCGTTAACGATATTCCAACCGCAAAATTCACCTTCCCATCCTTATCGACTTTCCGTATACACTCTGAGCTAATGGGCTCTCAAGGTGTCAACTTACTTCAAGAGCGGAGCCGTGATGGTAGAACAATTCCTATTCGTGTGTATGTTCCAAGCAAATTAAAGCTAAGAGATACCACAAAATAACCTACTCAATTGGTTGATTTATAAACGGCGTCCTGACGCCGTTTTTTTTAGCGCATTTCTCCTCCTTGATTAAAATCACAGTTTTTTCCTCTTGGCTTTTATTTTGTGTTACCCCATTCACAAAATTGTTTACTCAACACGATCGAGTTAAAAGTAAATCATTTTCCCTCTTTGTTTTACTAAATATTTAACTAATATGCCTTTTGATAATCGCTTCCATGCTCAAAGAGATTTTTAGACTCAATGGAAGCATCCTCGTTTTACAAGAGGTTATTAGCACAAAGCATCGATTTTTAATCCGCTGCTTTTATAAAAATAAAAAATTTCACTAAAACCAAATTCAATAACGAATAAGAGATGACTGGACTCAACCTAACAAGTCCTTCTTTCCTAAAATGAAACGCGATACATCGGAGAAACCTATGTCTGGATCTGCTCGTGGTACGATAGGTAAATTTGCTTTACTGTCGATGACCTTTGCTGCTGTTTACAGTTTCAACAATATTATTAACAACAATATTGAGATTGGACTATCGTCTGCCCCTATGTTTTTTCTTGCAACGATTTTCTACTTCATTCCATTCTGCCTGATTGTTGCAGAATTTGTATCACTCAACAAAGACTCTGAAGCTGGCGTCTATGCATGGGTTAAAAGTTCATTAGGTGGACGATGGGCATTTATTTCAGCTTATACATATTGGTTTGTTAACCTCTTTTTCTTTACATCTCTTTTACCTCGAATCATTGCCTACGCTTCATATGCATTCTTGGGGTATGAGTACATCTTTACACCGATGACTACGGCAGTGCTAAGTACCCTCCTCTTTGCTGTCGCTACGTATGTATCAAACAACGGTGCAAAACTACTTGGTCCAATCACATCCATTACTTCATCATTAATGCTACTGCTTACGCTCTCTTACATTGCTCTATCCGGTGCTGCGGTACTTGGTGGAATCCAACCCGCAGACCCAATAACCATTGAGGCGATGACGCCAACATTTAACTGGGCATTTTTAGGTGTGATCACTTGGATTTTCATGGCTGCTGGCGGCGCCGAATCTGTTGCGGTTTATGTCAATGATATAAAAGGCGGACAAAAATCTTTTGTTAAGGTCATTATCATTGCAGGTATCTTTATTGGTGCACTGTACTCCGTTGGGTCTATTTTGGCGAACGTCTTTGTTAGCCGTGAAGCCTTAAAGTTTACCGGTGGCTCAGTACAAGTATTTGAAGGTATGGCAATACACTTTGGCTTACCTGAGATCCTCATGAACCGCTTTGTTGGTATCGTGTCATTTACCGCCATGCTCGGATCACTATTAATGTGGACGGCAACGCCAGTAAAAATCTTTTTCTCAGAGATCCCAAAAGGTATTTTTGGTGAAAAAACCGTTGCACTAAACAAGCAAGGAGTGCCAGAACGCGCTGCATGGATTCAATTCTTGATAGTTATCCCGCTAATGTTTATCCCGACATTGGCTTCAGATACGGTGCAAGACTTAATGAGCACCATTATTAATATGACAGCGGCCGCTTCCATGCTCCCTCCCCTGTTTATTATGATTGCGTACCTAAACCTAAGATTAAAACTTGATCACCTTCCTCGTGATTTCAAGATGGGATCACGTGCAGTAGGTATCTCAACGGTATCTGTACTCATCGTGATCTTCACTATCGGCTTCTTTGCATCAACTTTTCCAACGGGCGGAGATATTATGACGATCATATTCTATAACGTCGGCGGTATTGTCATCTTTCTCGGCTACGCATGGTGGAAGTACAACCAATATGAAAAGACACTAGCCCCAGAAAATCAGCCTCTAGAAACTGTAACTGACTAACCTGTTATTTTCACCAATCAACACTCCACCAATACTGTACTATTGGCGGAGTGTTTTTGTTTAGAGACAAAATAAAAACCCATAAATCATGATGATACATAGCAATTTCTACAACAATGAAGGTTAATGTGTGACTTTATAGACTAAACATGAAAGTTAATATGCAATATGTGGCATTACGTGGCTATACTTAACCCTGTTAAGGTATATCTCACGGAAGAAGTATGAAAATAGCGCTGCTCAGATTCTTAGCCTTGTTAATTCCCCTGCTTTCTATTACTACAGCAGCAACGTTCTATATTTATAACGAGGACATACAGCAGCTCAAGCAACGTATTCAAGAACGTGAGCGCAGTACTCACCAAGCCTCGCTTCATATTACGCGTTTGCACTTTTCGCCCATTATTGATGATTTACGTTATTTAACGGTCAAAGCCAAAGAAGTTGCCGAAACTGGCGTGCCTTTAGAGGCGCAAAAAGACACTCTCACGACTACGTTCAAAAGGCTTTCCAGCACACGACGCTATTATGACCAAGTACGCTTAATTAATGAAGATGGCATGGAGGTTATCCGAGTGAATCAGCTTGGCGATCAAGCTGTTAGCATTGCCAATGATCAACTTCAAGATAAGAGCCATCGTGCGTATGTTAAAAAAGCGCTAGAAATTTCCCCAGGTAGTTTCTACACCTCACAATTTGATCTTAATATTGAGAATGGTCAGCTAGAACTACCACAAAAGCCCATGCTCAGATTTGTAAGCCACTTTAAAGCTAACGGGAAAAGCTGGTTAATTGCGCTTAATTACCTTGGGAAGGACTACCTCAGTGAGCTTAACCGCCAATACCACTGGAACGAAGCACAGAGCTGGCTAATAAATAGTAATGGTCAATGGTTACTTGGCCCTGAGAAAGATAGCGAGTGGCAATTTATGCCCTTCCACTCCGAATCCAACCAATCTGACTTTTATCAACAGCACCCCGAGTTATGGAGCAAGATCCTTGAGACACAAAGTGGGCAAGCTGTTTATGGCGATTTCCTCTATACCTATACTCGGTTCTTTTCAGGTAAGAAATTTTCCGGTGAAGAACAGTTTACCCTTCCTTTTTCTGGTACTGACTTACCTTGGACAATCATTTCACGCGTAAATATGACCAATGCTGTTGTCGAGCTGGCTTTTACCCAACAGCGGATCTTCAAATTCGTTATATTTAGTATCATGATTATGACACTGGTATCTGGTTGCATTGTCTTATCTTGGCACTTACTACAAATGCTCCATGCCCAGCGCAAACTTAATCTCGAGGTAAAGGATGTTGCTCTAAAATATTCCACTGTCCTCAAACATGTTCCCGATGGCTTGCTGACCATCGACGAGGACATGAATCTCATTACAATTAATCATGCCGCTCGTCACATCTTAAACCTTCCAGATAAAGACTTAACAGGGCGTAACCTGCTTAAATTAGTCAGCGGTTTCCAAGCTCGTAAGCAAATAGAGCAGCTTGTTAACGCTATCCATGAACAACAGATGAAAAGTGATCGCTCAATAAAGTCACGAATCCAGCTTAAGAACATAAAAACTAAACATATCGAAATCATTGCCACCGAGACATCATACAGCTCCAGCAGCGAGATATTGCTTAATCTACGCGATGTTACCTACTGGATTGAGCGAGAAGAAAAACTAAAAAGTATGTCTCGCGCCTTGGAACAAAGTACTGATGCCATCTTGATAACTAACAATCGAGGGATCATTGAATATGTAAACCAGTCTTTTGAAAAGCATAACGGTGTTACTTCCCATGGTATTGTGGGCACGCAATCAAACGTGCTACTGCGGCAAAGCCTAACAAGCGACAGAGAAGTCATAGATGTGCAGACCCAACTCAAAGAAGGGAAAACAATTCAGAGAATGATTGCTCATCGTAAGCATAACGATGATATCGTCTATGAAGAGAAGACAATCTCTCCAATAAGGAACAGCCGCGGAAAGATAAGTCACTATATCTCGACAGGAAAAGATGTCACCGATAGAGTTCTATTTGAAAGCCGCCTGCATAAGCTCGCCCACTACGACTTGCTGACAGAGCTACCTAATAAAACATTATTGCAGCAAAAAATTGACGCCCTCGCCTTGAGTGATAACTCAGCGCCTTGCATTGCATTAATGTCTTTAGACATCGATCATTTTAAACAAGTTAATGACTCACTCGGTCATGATACTGGTGACAATGTCATTAAAACTGTCGCCAGTCGGCTCCAGCATGCAATTAGAGAGCATGATTTTCTAGCCAGACTAGCTGGTGACAAATTTGGTATATTAATATCTAAGACAGTTGACCCGACGATTATTGCTAACTTAGCGACGAGAATAAACCGCCAGCTTAATTATCCCATCATGATTGATGGCAATGAGCTTTTTCTCACCGTGAGCATTGGGATAAGCTTATTACCTGATGATACAACCCAATCAGAGAACCTCAGTAAATACGCAGATATTGCACTGTATCGCGCCAAAGACACAGGCCGGAATCGTTTTTGCTTTTACACCCCTGAAATGGGTAAAGAAAGTATCAAACAGCTACAACTTGAATCTGAACTGCGAAAAACAGTTGGTAGCGATCGATATGAATTATATTACCAACCGAAAGTGTTCTCTATCACCCATGATATTTGTGGTGTAGAGGCTTTGCTGCGTTGGAAGAATGATGAAGGTGAGGTACAGCCTCCAATGGCCGTTATCCCGATTCTGGAACGTTCTGGATTAATCATAGAAGTGGGTGAGCAACTCATTTTGCAAGCCTGCAACCAATTAAGGGCTTGGCAAGATCAGGGCGTTTTTCTTAATTTCGCCTTAAATATTTCAGCACGCCAACTGCTTAACTCTAATCTAGTGGAAACAACACAGAAAGCCATTATTGAAACGGGGTGTGATCCCAAGCACCTTGAGTTTGAAATAACGGAAACCGTTATTATGTCGGATGTAGAAACAGCTTTAGACCGACTTGTTAAATTAGAAGCTCTCGGTGTACAAATTGCTGTTGATGATTTTGGCACCGGTTATTCTTCTCTTGCCTACCTTAGCCGTTTCCCGATCCACATTCTTAAAGTGGATAGAGAGTTCGTTAAAGACCTACCCTGGAATAAAGACAACATTACAATAACCCGTTCTATTGTTGAGTTAGCACACAACCTTAATATGAGGGTTGTAGCTGAAGGGGTGGAATCAGATTCGCAAGAAGCGTTTCTTGCAAGTCTAGGGGTCGAGGAATTTCAAGGTTTCTACTTTAGCAAGCCTTTACCAGTAGGTGATTTTGAAAGGCAGTACATTTATGCCTCTGATGAAGAGATACTGACTGATAATATTTAGCAGAAAAATACCGAGAGTGCACTAATACTATACTTTCGGTAAGCTAAGGCCGATCTTTCAGATTGCTTTTCTTAGCTAGCCACTATAACTTTAACGCAGTACAAGCATCACACAGGTAAGACTATGAGCTTCAGTGACCATTTAGATAATTTCATCAAACAACGTGACAAGCAGTCGCAAGGTCAAAGTCCAACATTTCGACGCAAGCACGTTGTACAAGACCCAACAAACCAAAGCTTAGCTAGAGAAGCAATGGCAAAAGCACAAGAAGAGGCGTCTGAACAAGCAACGCTTGAAACAAAACAAACACATTATCGTTTGAATGGCCGCTGTGTCACAGAAATTGAAGCGCACGCCCAGCAACAACTTGAATCTGAAAGTGCACCTGCAAATCCAGAGCGAATCGATTACATTAATCAGCTGCGTAAATCACTAAAACTTAAAAAGCGCAATAATTAACCATCGATAGAGCGGCCTGCAAGTCGAAAGCAGGTCGTTATCATATTAAACACCACAAGCAAATATCAGCAATAACCTACTTTTTTAAACCCTGTCTCATTTTAACACCATGGATTTGTTCGTTTTTTGAGCTAATCACACTAGAACTTACCATATTGAATCAGCTTAAAAATATTTGTGTAAAAAATTAAAAAAAATATCGAATGATACACGCACAAAACGTGCAATAAGCAACCACCCGCTATTTATAGAGCATTCTTCAAGCAAGCGATATACCACTGCAACATATCAGTCACATGTCATGACTATGTCATAATGCTCTTAAATTTGCTTTGACATCTAGATTAAGACAGTTAGCCTGCTGATATATATGGCAAGAGGCTATCGATACTTATCACGCCTAGGCTTTACTCGTTGCTTTTACCTTGATTTCGCCCACCTTACATTAAGACACGACAACGCAACAAATAAAGCAAATGTGCGACAAATCAAGAAACAAGACACCATTAAGACTTACAAGCATCACAAAACCGCAACGACAGGTCTACACTATTGTGAATCAGTTGGCAATATAGGCAGCCGTCTTTTTAGGGAGTAAAATTACCTTCTAAAAAAACAATGAAAAGACATAATCATGAACACACTAATTCAAGTAAACGAACTAGAATCGTTTCTCATTGCGATTATTGTGCTTTTTCTTGGCTACTTCATTAATAGCAAAGTTAAGGTATTACGAAAGTACAACATTCCCGAGCCAATTGTTGGTGGGTTAATTGTCGCGGCACTTATTGCTGTCCTGCATAAACAAGGTTTCGATATTGCATTCAAGTTAAGCCTTAAAGACACATTAATGCAGATGTTTTTTGCTACCGTCGGTCTTGCTGCAAGTTTTAAACTGTTAGCAAAAGGTGGATCTCGTGTATTCCTCTTTCTTGCAATCGCGACACTCTATATCATTATTCAAAATGCCGTCGGTGTCAGTCTAAGCACAATGTTAGGCCTAGACCCTCTACTTGGCTTGATGGTCGGCTCTATAACCCTCTCAGGCGGCCATGGTACCGGTGCTGCGTGGTCACAAACCTTTGCTGACTTATATGGGCTACAAACGCTTGAGCTTTCATTGGCGGCGGCGACTTTTGGCCTTGTAATGGGTGGTATTATTGGCGGTCCTGTCGCTCAGCGCTTGATCAACAAATTCAACCTGAAATCAGAATTCGGCTCGGGTGAAAAACATCACATCGAACACCCAGACCTAATTACCTACAGTGATCACGAAGAAGATCGGATCACATCGAAAAACAGTATTGAAGTCCTTTTCATTTTGCTGATATGCGTAGCAGGTGCCGCTCACGTCAAAGAAGTTGTCGATGGCTTTGGAATTAATTGGCTTCGCATTCCTGACTTTGTGTATGCACTTTTCATCGGTGTGTTTATCACCAATATCTGTGAAACAAGTAAAGTTTACAAAATCAACAAAGAAACCGTTGATGCATTAGGCACTATTTCACTGTCACTCTTCTTAGCCATGGCACTTATGAGCTTGAAGCTTTGGGAGTTATTAGAGCTTGCACTGCCGATGATTATTATTCTCTCGGTGCAAACGGTGACTCTTGCTGCCTTTGCTTATTTTATTACGTTCCGCCTTATGGGTAAAACCTATGACGCCGCCATTATTGCCGGCGGTCACTGTGGGTTTGGTATGGGCGCCACACCAACTGCCGTAATGAACATGGGGTCTCTTGTATCACGTAACGGCCCATCACCGCAGGCATTTATGGTCGTGCCCATTGTTGGTGCCTTCTTTATAGATATTGCAAACCTCATCGTGCTGCAAACCTATATCAGTTTCATTCAATAGCACTTCTTCAAATATCAAAGGCTAGGTTACCCTAGCCTTTTCAGTTTCTGCCATCCCTAGCTATTATTAATATACTCAGTTTTATATCTCACCCACCGTAAGTAATCAGATATACGGAGTATTAATATGTTAGGTGAAAATCACGCACTCTTTATTGAGTACCCAGAAATGCATGGCAAAATCAAAGAGCTTAAAATGTCTGATGAAAATTTTAAGCACATGTCAGATAGATACCACCACCTCGACCATAAAATAAGAGGTCTAGAAGGCAATAGCATCCCCACAAATGATCAACATTTCATGCAACTGAAACTTGAGCGCCTCCAACTGAAAGACAAACTATTCAGCATTCTTACGAATTAAGATCACATCTCAAGCCTTATTTACTCACAAACTCCACTGCAAAAATGCAGTGGAGTGCATATCGATTTACAAATTCTGACCAAAGCCTCATCAGTACCACCAACCAATATAAACCTCTGAATAAATAGAATTAATTGGTCAATATCATTATTAATAGAATAAGAACCCGCAGAAACATTTGTAACAGAATGTTTCTCACTATTTCCTATTAAAAAAATGTTGTTAGAATCCGCGCACCTTTAGCAGCAATGCAAATTTTGTTGATAAAGACAAAAATTTTTTAACGTAGCAGCCAGCGTCTTCGAATAGCTGCTCATGTCGTGGTGACTGAGAGTAAAATGAATAAATTAGAGAAAGCCAAACAGATCCTGCTTGCCGGTTTCTGTATCAACTTGTGCATGGGTATTTTGTACGCTTGGAGTGTATTCAAGCAAGCGCTAGTTCTCGATATGGGTTGGACTGATGCTGACGCCTCAATGCCTTACTCAGTTGCCGTAATTACTTTTGCTCTATCACTATTGGTAGCTGGTGTGCTTCAGGACCGTATGGGTCCACGTAAAATCCTTATCCTTGGTACAACGATGGTTGGCCTAGGTATGATTATTTCTAGCTTTGCGACATCGCCAGTGCTACTAATTCTTACTTTTGGCGTTATGACTGGTGCTGGTATCGGTTTTGCTTACGCTTGCCTTGCACCTTCTGCAATGAAGTGGTTCCACCCTTCGAAGAAAGGCCTAGTAAACGGTTTAATTGCAGCTGGTTTTGGTTTAGCGGCAGTATACCTTGCCCCACTTACATCGCTTCTACTTGATTCTTTTGGTATCAGCACTAGCTTCCTTATTCTAGGTGTTGCAATCCTGCTTATTGCTGTTCCTCTTGCAAGCACGATTACCAACCCACCAGAAGGTTACCAACCACAAGCCCCTGCTAACTACAAAGCAAAAGCAACTAAGCCTGTAGACATTCAGTGGCGTGCAATGCTGAAAACACCGCAGTTCTACTCTCTATGGGTAATGTTTGCACTTGCTTCATCTGCTGGCCTAATGGTAATTGGTAACATCACTTTGATCGCAGCTCAACAGGCGAACATCAAAGAAGCCGCTTTCCTAGTTGTGGTTCTGTCTATCTTTAACTCTGGCGGTCGTGTGGCTGCTGGTATGCTAGCTGACAAAATTGGTGGTCTTCGTACTCTGACTATCGCTTTCATCATGCAGGGCATCAACATGGCACTATTTGCAAGCTTTGACTCTAGCTTCACGCTAATGGTTGGCGCTGCACTTGCTGGTGTAGGTTACGGTACGCTACTGGCGGTATTCCCAACACTAACTGCCGAGTTCTACGGCCTGAAAAACTATGGTGCAAACTTCGGCGTGCTATACACGGCTTGGGGTGTAAGTGGTTTCATTGGCTCATTCATTACCGCTATTGCTATGGGCGCATCGGGTAACTATACCCTAGCGTACACCATCTGTGCTGTAATGATGGCAGTTAACGTATTGCTTTCTTTCATCACTAAACCTGTTGATGCAGAAGCACTAGAGAAAAAATTAGCCCACGCCTAATTACTGAAGTTAACAAACATCTAAAAAGCCTGACATTGTCAGGCTTTTTTTGTCACTTAATTAGACACTTTTTACCTACTTCCCCACCGCTAGCAGGTTATTACAACTATTTCGCTTCTCTGCATCCAGCCAAAACAAAAAAGTTAAAACTAATTAGTGTTATCATTTTTATAAAGTTTCTCAAAAAATGAACAGCTGCATTATATAGACAAAAAAGTGCTTTTGACTCATGAAGTATATTCCATTTTTATTTCAGAACCTTACGTGTTTAATTTTGATTATCACATGTGATAATTTTATCATTAACAATAATAATCAGATCAGTTAATTCTTTGTCTTAAATTAAAGTCTAATTT
>NZ_JAKJSJ010000042.1:0-60661 GCF_050336715.1 Photobacterium makurazakiensis | reverse complement strand
GAGTTGATACTCTTTGATTTTATCTATATTGATAATACCAAGTTCACCGCTGCATTCGATTCGAGATTTGTCATCAACAATCAACGAACCAGGAATAAAGGCCGCAGCCCCATTTTCCAGTAAGCGGACGCGCATACCAGCACGGTTAATATCAAAGATCTCTGCAGTAAATACCGTTTCGTTTTTAACTGCATCTTTTAATAGGCGGACGTATAGCCAATCAGCTACATCACGCTCAGCCATACGGTGGCTACGACGGTGAATAGCAATCTCATCACCAACGTTATCGTCCGGTGTTTGGCTTGGCGTTTGACCTGAAATAAGCGCCTTTAATAAGCGATGGTTGATCATATCGCCATATTTACGGATTGGTGATGTCCAAGTTGCATAGACATCTAATCCCATTGCGTAATGTGCCGCTGGCTTGTTACCAACATCACTATACGCTTGGAATTTGCGTAGGCGGTTATCAAGATATGTGCTGTCTTGTTCATTCAACCAACGGCGTAGCGCACTAAAGCCTTCTAACGTAAGCAGTTGCTCTTTCTCAAAAGGTGCTTCAGCCTTGGTCAAAAACTCCATTGCGGTATCCAGTTTTTCTGGATTAAAACCGTTATGGTAGTTAAAGACACCCATACCAAACTTAGCTTTTAATGCACGACCAGCACAAATGTTCGCAGTGATCATTGCTTCTTCAATCATGCGGTTTGCGGTACGACGCGGATCAGTATGAATGGCCACAACATCGTTGTCTTCACTCAACTCAAAGCGGTAGTCTGGGCGGTCTGGGAATACAACAGCGTTGTTAGCACGCCAGTTACTACGTGCATTAGCAAAATCTTTAAGCGCTGTTATTTGCTCAAGGATAACGTCATTTGGTGTCCAATTATCACACTGACCATTTTCTAGTAAGTCTGATACATTGTTATACGCGAGACGACCTTGCGATTTAATCCAGGCAGCAAAGAAATGGATGTCATCTTGAAGTACGCCATCTTGATCAACGCTAACGCGACAACATAGTGTTGGTCGTTTTTCGTTTTCAAGTAGCGAACAAAGCTCATCGCTTAGCTCACGTGGCAACATAGGAATGTTACGGCCAGGCAAATAAATAGTGAAACCACGCTCGCGTGCTTCATCATCCATCTTGTCACCAACCGAAATGTACGAGGTTGGATCGGCAATAGCGATGGTTATTTCAAAACTGCCATCTTCTTTCTGTACGGTGTAGATAGCATCATCCATATCTTTGGTTGATTCGCCATCAATCGTAATGAAAGGCAGTTCAGTCAGATCTTGTCGCTCAAGGCCTTCTTCAAGCATTGACCAACTTTCTTGCGGTGCTGGTTCAGCATTCGGCAAGTTGTGGCGGGCAAGTGTTACCCACCAAGGTGCAATTTTGTCACCGCTATCGGTAACTTTCTCAGTGATGTCACAAAAGAACGTTTTATTATCAGCCGTAAGAGGGTGACGTGTAAGGTTCGCAACAACCCAGTCGCCTTCTTTAAGCAGTTCTGGATTTAATCCTTTCACTGGACGGGCTTTAATCGCATCTTTTAGCTGAGGGTGATCAGGGACGACGTGTAAACGGTCGCGGATCATTTTCACTCGGCCAATAAAGCGAGTGAAAAATTGTTCCACTAACTCTTGTGGTTCAGCAACTTCACGTTCTTTTTCTGTACGAATAACCGCCACAACACGGTCACCGTGCATGACATTTTTCATATAGGTAGGTGGAATGAAAATGCTTTCCTTATTGTCGACTTCAAGAAAGCCAAAGCCACGATCGGTTGCTTTGATATTGCCTTCTTTCTTAGGAAGCGTTTCCTGAATCTGTTTTTTTAGCTGTGCTAATAGAGGATTATCTTGAAACATTATGCCCGTTCTCAGATTGTTAACAGGCACACTATAAGGCCTTCAGGGCGTAAAACCAAGTTTAACCCAATGAAGATCACGGGATTGTCACTTTTGGTCCAAAAGAGACCTCTTATTAAGCGAAATTTAAAATGTGTCAACACTGACTGCTATTAATCGTGATCATAGGAAAAATACCAGCACACATTGTCTTGGTGAAATTATGAATAATCGCTTGTCACAATCCCCATATCAATGATTTATAAACCTTTTCAAATTTGGTAATAAGTTGAAAACAAGAAAAATATTGATAACGAAAATATCAAGTTAGGTTAGGTAGAATTATGGAGTCAAAGACAGTCTATAAGTTTAGTCAGTTAGCCGACCAGCTAGCGAGGCAGGCCAGTATGGAACGCTGGTGCCATTGCTTATTGTCTACATTCAAGCATGAGCTGAAGCTTGAGTACATAACATTCATGGTCGAACATAATGATGAAACCAGAGTGTTTGCAAGCTGGATGAAGTCAAAATTTAAATTTTACAGTCGCCCCCTTCAACTAGAAAACTATAACGGCGTGCCTCTAGGCCCCTTCTATCAAGCGAAGCGAAGTGGGCAGTTTGTGCGTACTTATGTGGACAAGCCTTATAAGTCGATATGGGGAGAGGAAAAAGGGCAATGGTGTCAGATTTTATTACCGATAAGTATGCATTCGCGCCCTGTTGCCTTTATATATGCAGAGACAGATCAGCCAGATGTTTTTGAAGCGCGCTTACAGCAGGTGGAAGACTTACTGATGTTATTAGCTTCAGATGTTAGTGCAAGGGTTTTACAGCAAGAAGTGTTAGATCAGCATCTAACACGGCGCAGTGTTGAGGCTGAACTTGAAGTAACAAATCACTCGATTAACCAGTACTTATCGTTATTAAAGCGGTTGCATGATGTTAGCTTAGAGTTATCTAAAGCAGAAAATTTAGAGGTGTTATACAAAAATGCAGTCATGCTAGGGCGTAACTATTTGGCGATTGATCGTATGGCGATATTTTTGACCGACTTTGATAAAAATGAAATGCGCGGCACATACGGCACAGATCCTGATGGCCATTTAGTTTCGAGGCATGCATTCACAAGTTCAATTCCCGATCACCCTTTAGTTAATGAAGCGCTCAGCCGTAAAGACCACGTCGTCGTAAAAGAGAATGCACCTTTATATTACGGAACAAATAAAGTGGGCACAGGTTGGAACGCGATGATAGCGATGTGGAATGGCGATCGCTGTATTGGTTGGGTTGCTGCAGATAACTTAATTAATCAGCGCACGTTAACTGAACATCAACGAGAAATCCTAAAGCTATTTGGTGCCGCTCTTGGGCAGCAAATTGTGATTAGGCGTAATCATGACGAGTTGAGCAAATTGAATCATCAATTAGAAGCTAGGGTTAATGAACGAACTCAAGAATTGCTGGCTTCAAATCAAGCACTTGAAAAAGCCAACCAACAACTTGAGCAATGGTCGATGCAAGATGGTTTAACGGGAATTGCTAATCGTCGCTTTTTTGATATCACTTTAAAGCGCTATTGGAATAAGGCGCTTACAAAGGAAGTGCCACTAAGCTTAATCATGATTGATGTCGATAACTTTAAGCAATTTAATGATCAGTACGGGCATATGGAAGGGGATGCTTGTTTGAAGAAAATCGCTACTACGTTAGAGAATGTAGTTAAAAGTGATAAAAGGGTAGTGATAAGTCGCTTTGGTGGGGAAGAATTCGCCTGTTTAATTCCCAAGTCCTCTATTAAAGCGGTTAAAATGATCGCAGAGAAAATGTTAAGGGCAATTTTACGCTTATCAATCAAGCATGTAGGGGCTGATAGCGGTGTAGTTACAATTAGTCTTGGCTGTCACACGGTCTTCCCAACCGAGATGATTAAAGAGAACGTGCTTATGAAAGGGGCTGATAAAGCGTTATATCAGGCAAAGGCACACGGGCGTAATCGAATATTCCAAAACGAAACGAAGGGGTTTACGAGTGAATAAAGGGAGGCTTTTCTTATTTAAAGGTGATTAAAGAAGAGGTAAGTCCTACCATTTAAAGGGAAATATGGTGGTTTGAGGCGTTTTAATAGCCAGTTATGGGTTAGCTGTCAGCCTTATTGTTTAAATAATAGGTGTTTGAAAGTTATTTTGTGACATTGCTCAATTTTTTCTGGCATTTTATCGAGTAATGGAGCAGAATACGCGCCTCATATCGTCGAGGCCCATGCTTGTGGTTGCTATTGCAGAACCGTTTTTTAGCTTTAGGGGCCCCGTTTTACGTTAGATTATTTATTGGGATCCCAATGCTAGAATCTGTTACAGAATTTCGCCAATTAGATTTGGCTGACACACTTTTATCTGCTCTTGACTCAATGGGCTTCGTATCACCAACGCCAATTCAGGCGGCATCAATTCCTTTGCTTCTTACTGGTGCTGATGCATTAGGTAAAGCACAGACTGGTACTGGTAAAACGGCTGCGTTTTCACTACCTGTTCTAAACAAAATTAACCTTTCTCAGCATAAGCCTCAGGCTATCGTAATGGCGCCAACGCGTGAACTTGCGATTCAAGTTGCTGCAGAAATCAAGGTTCTTGGTCAAAACATCAAAGGCTTAAAGGTACTAGAAATCTACGGTGGTGCTTCTATCGTTGATCAAATGCGTGCACTTAAAAATGGTGCTCACATTGTTGTTGGTACACCTGGTCGTGTTAAAGATCTAATCTCTCGTGACCGTTTACACCTTGATGAAGTAAGTACGTTTGTACTTGATGAAGCCGATGAAATGCTAAAAATGGGCTTTGTTGACGACGTTACTTGGATCATGGAGCAAGCGCCAGAAACAGCTCAACGTGTATTGTTCTCGGCAACTATGCCTCCAATCGTTAAGCAGATTGTTGACCGTTTCCTACGTAACCCAGAGCGCATTGACGTTGCTGGCGAAAACCGTACTGTTTCTCAAGTAGATCAGCAGTTCTGGGTAGTTAAAGGTGTAGAAAAAGACGAAGCAATGAGCCGTCTTCTAGAAACAGAAGAGACTGATGCTTCAATCGTATTCGTACGTACTCGTCAAGATACTGAGCGTCTAGCTGATTGGCTATCATCTCGTGGCTTTAAAGCAGCTGCACTTCACGGTGATATCCCTCAGTCTCTACGTGAGCGTACTGTTGATCACATCAAACGTGGTGTTATCGATATTCTAGTTGCAACTGACGTTGTTGCTCGTGGTCTTGATGTTCCACGTATTACACACGTATTCAACTACGATATCCCATTCGATGTAGAATCATACATTCACCGTATTGGTCGTACTGGTCGTGCGGGACGTTCTGGTAAAGCGATCCTATTGGTTCGTACTAACCAAATCCGTATGCTTCGCACTATCGAGCGCGTAACTAAATCACGCATGGAAGAAATTCAACTTCCAAACCGTGACCTAGTTGCAGCATCTCGTCTTAACCGTTTAGGTGAAGAACTTGCTGTTCAAAAAGAGCAAGTGAATGTAGAAGCATTTGTTGAGCTTGTTGAAAAGCTACAAGAATCTATTGAAGTTGATGCAGCAACACTTGCAGCAATGCTACTTCAACGCCAGCAGGGTAACCGTCCATTGTTCTACAAAGGTCCGGACCCAATGATCGCTGCTATCGAGCGTGAAGCACAACGTCGTGAGCGTCGTCGTGATGACCGTGGCGGTGAGCGTGGTGAACGTCGTGAGCGCGGTGAACGTGGCGAGCGTCGTACATTCAACAGTGCTGATTGGGATACTTACCAGTTACAAGTTGGCCGTGAGCAAGGTGTTCAGGTTAAAGATATCGTTGGCGCAATCGCAAACGAACTTGGCCTAAGCAAAGAGTTCATCGGTGCTATTAAACTGGCTCCTTCACATACGTTTGTTCAACTTCCTAAGAAGATGACAGCAGAAGTTGCAGCACAGCTTAAGAAACTACGTATTCGTCAGAACGACGTAAAAGCGGTTGTTGTTGAAGGTGAAGTACTTCGCGAACACCGTGGTGGAAGCCGTGATGGTGGCCGTGGTCGTCGTGATGGTAACCGTGATGGTAACCGTGGCCGTCGTGATGGCGAGCGCCGTTTTGACCGTAACCGTGGCGGCGATAGCCGTGGTAGCCACCGTGGCGAGCGCAACCACAGCGCAGCACCACGTCGTGAGCGTAAGCCACGCACTGAAGGCTAATACTTAGACTTCAATTGCTGAAAAAGTTTAGCTAAGAAACCAGTTCCTTCGGGAGCTGGTTTTTTTTCGTTTGAATGAAAGAGAGCTGACAAGACGATAGGTTTACGTTTGTATGGGAGAAATATTGCTTTTATTCTACTTCGAAATTCAGCTTCTATACTTCATGCAGTAGGTTTGTTTGAAGTTAGGGAATACCCAAATGAATAGTGAAGTATCACAGTGGTTGGCTCGTGACCCAGATCCTGTCACCAGAGAAGAACTAAAGCAGCTAATTGATACCAACAATCGTTCAGAAATCGAAGATAGGTTTGCATCCCGTTTGGCATTTGGTACCGCTGGTTTGAGAGGTATTGTTGGTGCTGGCCCCAATCGTATGAACCGACTCGTTATACAAGAAACCGCGGTTGGTTTAGGAAGATATCTATTGGCAGAGATGGCTAATGCTGCCAATAAAGGTGTCATCATCGGTTATGACGGACGCCCAGACTCGAAACAATTTGCTGAAGATGCAGCATGTATGTTGGTCGCTTTAGGGATTAAAGTTTTTTTGACCGAGAAAGTCGCTCCTACGCCATTGGTCGCTTTTGGGGTCACCCAGCTTGGTGCAGCAGCAGGTATTGTGGTTACCGCAAGTCATAACCCGCCAGCCTATAATGGATTTAAAGTATATTGGAGCAATGGCGCGCAAATTATCCCACCACATGATATTGGTATCGCCGCCGCCATTGAGGTTGCGGCAAGAGAGACACTACCAGTCATGACGCTTGAAGCGGCAGAGCTACAAGGCTTGTTGGTATGGTTAAATGCTGATTTTTATGCTCAGTATCGTGACGCCTTAACGGGTAGTGCCTATTTATCAAATCACACTCAGCCGCAGGATATTAGTTTGGCCTATACCGCCATGCACGGTGTTGGAGCGGAAATGGCTGAGGCATTATTAAAAGATGCAGGGTTTAATCAGGTTTATAGTGTGCAAGCACAAAGAGAACCAGACGGTCGTTTTCCAACTGTTAACTTTCCAAATCCAGAAGAAGCTGGCGCAATGGATTTGGTGATAGCTGAAGCACAAGAGCATAAAGCGGATCTTGCTTGTGCAAACGATCCTGACGCCGATCGCTTTGCTGTTGCTGTTAGGACGGAATCAGGTACTTATAAGATGCTAACAGGGGATCAAGTCGGTGTGTTGCTTGGTCATTATTTATTGACTCATGCGGTACCAGAACAATGTTTAGTTGGCACGACAATTGTTTCGTCTAGCTTACTTGAGCAGGTGGCCAAATCGGTTGATGCGACGTATTTTGAGACTCTAACGGGTTTTAAATGGCTCACAAATGTCGCGATGCAAAAGCAAACCGAGCATAACCAGTTTCTGTTTGCTTACGAAGAAGCACTTGGTTATACCGTTGGTAACACTGTGTGGGATAAAGATGGATTATCGGCTTTAGTTGCTTTCGCGCAGTTAACTGCTGAGCTATCTACGAATAATCACACAGTATGGGATAGGCTGGAAGCGATATACCGAGAGCATGGTTTGTACCTCAACGCTCAACGAAGTATTGGACTTGATGCTGGTTCTCCACCTATTGGTGATACTCTACGAGCTGACCCACCAAGCTGTATTGCTGGGCGTAAAGTGATTATCACCGACGATCTTAAAGTGTCGAAAAAATTTCATGCCGATGGTGAAGTGGAAAGCATTGATTTACCAGCCAGTGATGTACTTATTTATCGCTTAGATGATGGCTCAAGAGTGGTTGTTAGGCCTTCTGGGACGGAGCCAAAATTGAAGTGTTATTATGAAGTTATCGAGGCGATGAGCCATGAAGATACGATTGAGCATGCGCAGCAACGTGCCGAAGAGGCGATGGCTGATTTAATTAACAAGCATCAAGCTTCATTATTGTAAGTTTGCTTAAAATAGGTACGCTCAATGAAAAGAGGCATTCTTTACATAGGATAAAGAATGCCAGTTTAAAATCGAAATACAGGCGCTATATAGGCTTATTTAGTGCTTTTTTGCTCACTTAATTCAGCGTATTTGTGCAGTAAATCAGTCAACGCTTTTACCCAGCCAAATGCGTCTTTTGGTGCTTTTACTAACAGCGCTTCGACTTGCTCGCAGTGCTGTTCAAGGCTAACCGCTTCTTCAAGGTTGAACGACATTGCATAGAAGTGCCATAAAATTAGGCGATACATACGTTCACTGTTTTGTTGCGCATTTTCAGACTCTGAAAATGCCACGCCGACTTCACCCAAAGCAATGGCTGTCATTCGTAGCATGGCATCAAACTGTGCCGACTTCATACGTTCTTCACTGTCTACTTCTTCTTGCTCGAAGGTAAACAATTCTTGCATGACATCTTCTGGAACCATACGGCCCACAACGCGTAAGCTAAATTCTTCTAGTTCATGGCGTGGCATCGTTAGTAAGCATTCAAGTTTATAATCGCGTTCCATTTTATCTCGGCTTTTTTATCTGTATTAATAAGAGCATAGGTAGGTATTACTCAGTGGTTAGCTGTATAGACCAATGATATTACTGCCTAGTGGCTTGTATCTCCCCATAGAGGGGGGCGTATTTTGAGGGATTTTAACATCAAAAGCCAGTGCCTGTTTGACATAGCGATGACACCGCCAGCTTGTTCATGGGGTAAGGTCGGCGCGAACTCGTAACCAGCAAGACATTATGACAGATCAACATAAGCCAAATAGCGATAAGCCACAAGATACTAAGCAACAAGCCGTGAAACCGCATTTGTCAGAGCAAGTGCAGGGGAGCTCTCCAATGCGGAAGAGGAGTTTGCGGAAATTATTCACCTATAGCACTGTGGGTGGGCTGTTACTGGTGTCTGGTGGTTTGGTTAAAATGGGCTTCTCGATAAGCGATGAAATAACCGCTAAATTCGAAGGACAATTATGGCAATTACCTTCCGTTGTTTATGCCCGCGAATTGACGTTACAGCCTGGTGCCATTGTCCGTTATGAAGACTTAGTTAATGAACTAGAAGTCTTGAAATATCGTAAGGTTGACGGAGCACCAGCCAAAGCAGGTGAATATTCAACAAGTCGTTTAAAAGTAGAGTTTATTCGTCGTCCTTTTGAGTTCAGGGACGGACAACAAGATTCACGCCACCTTATCGTTGAGTTCGATTATTCTAAAGTACGCCGTATTTACGAAGCAAGTAGTGACCGTGAATTAGGTATTGCTCGAGTAGAGCCGAAACTGTTAGGTATGCTAGAGGCTAAGACTGAAGAGCAGCGTATATATCGCTCGAAAGAAGAGATGCCTCAGGCATTGGTTGATGCTTTGATTGCGACCGAAGATCGAGATTTTTATAACCATGATGGTATTTCACCAACAGCGATTGCACGTGCTTTTATTGCGAACCTAAAAGCCGGGAGGACAGTGCAAGGGGGAAGTACATTAACCCAGCAACTTGCTAAAAATGTCTTCTTAACCAGTGAGCGTAGCTTCTGGCGCAAATTCAAAGAAGCTTATATGGCGATAATCATTGATTATCGTTACAGCAAAGATCAAATTCTTGATGCCTATTTGAATCAGGTTTATTTAGCGCAAAGTGGCCGTGACGCGGTGCATGGTTTCGAACTGGGCTCACGGTATTATTTCGGTTTACCGCTGACTGAATTACGTGTTGACCAACAGGCATTATTGGTAGGCTTGGTAAAAGGTCCGTCATATTTCAATCCGTGGCGTTATCCGGAACGCGCAGAGCGCCGCCGTAACCTCGTACTTAAGCTGATGGTCGACAACGGTGCTCTTGAGCAGGCTGACTATTTAGCTGCCGTAGAAAAGCCGCTTGATATACAGGGTAAAGGCACTATTGCTAATCGTCAGCCAGCATATTTTGGTCAGCTACAAAGAGAGCTAGAGCAAAAAGTTGATAATTACCAACCAGGGCAAGGGGTAAGGTTATTTACCACGCTAGACCCTCGTTCACAGGCGATGGTTGAACAATCTGTTCGGAAGACAATCCCTAAACTTGAAGCGAAAGCGGGTGATGAATTAGAAACGGCGGTTGTTGTCGCTGACCGTATGACAGGTGAAATCCGCGCGATGGTTGGTGGGTCTCGTACTGGATATGATGGTTTTAACCGTGCGATTGACGCGAAAAGGCAAATTGGCTCGGTAGTAAAGCCCGCGATATACCTAGCAGCTCTTGAGATGCCTAAGCGTTTCTCGTTAGCCAGTAGTTTACAAGACCGGCCGTTAACGCTGAAAGGCCAAAATGGTGAAGATTGGTCACCTCGAAATTACGATCGCCAATATCGTGGAGAGGTGCCGTTATATCAGGCTTTGGCTAAGTCTTATAACATACCTACAGTGAATCTAGGTATGGCGGTAGGCTTGGATAAAGTCATTGATACCATGTCTAAACTGGGGGTTGATCCTAATGAAGTGCCGAAACTGCCTTCGATGTTATTAGGTGCTTTTACATTAACACCTGTTCAAGTCACGCAAATGTATCAAACCATCGCCAGCGGTGGTCATCATAGTGAATTAAGTGCGCTCAGTGCTGTTGTTGATCAGCAAGGTAATCTGATTTATCAAACCTTGCCTACATCTAACGCTACGGTGTCAGAACAAGCTGCATGGCTAACGATGTATAGTATGCAAAAAGTCGTGTCTGAGGGCACGGGGCGTTATTTAAACTCAGTGTTACCATCCTCTCGACTTGCAGGGAAAACCGGTACATCAGATAGAGGACGAGATAGCTGGTATGTTGGCATTGATGGACGTGAAGTTGTGACGGTATGGATGGGGAGAGATGACAATAAAGCTGTAAAATTAACGGGTTCATCTGGGCCGTTACGTTTATACGCCGATTATATCCAACATCGTGATCCTGAACCGCTAGTAATGCGGGCGCCCGAGCAAGTTATTGATTTCGACTATTACCGTGATCAACGAGGTGTATTATCCCAAAGTTGTGTGGGGCAAACGCACCTGCCAGCATGGGATCCGGAAGGTTCACTTAAACAAGGCTGCGTGAAGAAAGTAGAAACATTCTTGAAGCGTTTGTTTACGTGGTAGTAATGCAAGCCTCGGTTGCAGGGGAGTGGGGATTTGCGTGGTGGTCACGAGATGGTTACAATGCACCGCTTTGAAACTAGCCACGAGATCTCCTCTGTCATGCGCTTATTAAAATCAACAGTACATCCTGACCTGACAAACCTTGATGGAACAATCTTCCACCGTAAAGCGGCGCGAGGCATTATCCTTAATGGGGAAGATATCTTGATGTTGTACACGGAGCGTTATCATGATTACACCTTACCGGGTGGAGGCATTGATGACGGCGAAGATGCTATCGAGGGGTTGATTCGAGAGCTTGAAGAAGAAACAGGTGCACAGAATATTCGTGATATTGCTGAATTTGGTATGTACGAAGAATATCGTCCATGGTTCAAGCCAGGCCACGATATCGTACATATGGAATCATATTGCTATGTATGTACGATTGATGAGCAATTGGGTGAAACCAAGCTTGAAGATTATGAAGTGAAAAATGGTATGAAACCTGTCTGGATGAATATCTTTGAAGCTATTGCCCATAATGAGCATACGATGGCGAATAGCGAGAAAAAAGGTATGTCTATTGAACGTGAAACCTTCTTGCTAAAGCGTATTGTTGACGAACTGCTGCCAGCATCACAGTCAGAATTGAAAGCTGCAAGCTAAAGCGATTGGCTTAAATGCATTGTTAATATTAATAATGAGTGAATGAGCTTCACTCATTATTCCCCTACCGTAAAGACTTTCCCTGCATTCCTAAAGTATTCCACATTTCAAAAAGTGTTACGTACCTCTCAAAATCTTTTTTAGGAGGAAATTTTGCTATATCAATGTGTTTTGTGGAATCTTTTTCTTATAAATAGCGTAATCAAGAGAAACTATAGCAAAAGTTTTTCCACTAATGCGTGTAGATTATCCCCATGAATTAAAAGGTTTACTGTGCGACAGCATGTGTACTGTGAACCTGCCTCCCTACATTAAAGGTATATGGTAATGAAAAAGCATTTATGGGCTGATTTTATTAAAACGGTTAAGCGCGAAGTTGTTCCTGCTCTTGGGTGTACTGAACCTGTTTCTGTTGCACTTGCCGCCTCGATTGCTACTCAGCACTTATCAGGAAAGCCTGTACGAATAGATGCTTTTGTTTCTCCTAACCTTATGAAAAATGGCATGGGTGTTGGTGTTCCGGGAACGGGGATGGTGGGGTTACCCATTGCTGCTGCGGTTGGTGCGTTAGCCGGTGTGCCAACGGCTGGGTTGGAAGTGCTTAAGAATATTACCTCTGCCGATGTTGATGAAGCGAAATCGCTGCTTGATGCGAATTGTGTATCTGTTGGTGTGGCGAAAGTGAGCAATATTCTGTTTGCAAAAGTAACGGTTAGTGATAGCACAGATACTGCAACAGTAATTATTGCCGATAGCCATACTGAGGTTGTCTCAATTGAGGTTAACGGTGAAACCACGTTTATTGCGGATCAAAAATCAGATGCTCAGCAAGGCAAAGCGAATAAAAAAGTAAATACTTTCGAAGAGGCAACCGCACAAGATATCTATGATTTTGCGTTGAACGCGCCTATTGAAGATTTAAGTTTTATTACTCAATCATTAGAGTTAAATAATGCATTGTCTGAAGAAGGACTAACAGGCAAATATGGGTTACAGATCGGTGCGACTTTTCAGCGAAATATTGACCGAGGGCTACTAACTGCCGGGTTGATGACCGATATATTACGTCGCACTTCTGCTGCATCCGATGCGCGCATGGACGGGGCCATGAAACCTGCAATGAGTAATTCGGGTTCTGGGAACCAGGGAATTGCTGCAACCATGCCCGTAGTGGTTGTTGCTGAGCACATTAAGGCAGACATTGAAACAACGACTCGCGCACTAATGATGTCGCACTTAATGGCTATTTACATAAAGAGCTACCAAAATAAGCTATCAGCACTTTGTGGTGCAACGACAGCGTCAATGGGGGCTGTCGCAGGTATGACATGGTTACTTGGCGGCAATTTTAAGCAAGTAAGCGATGCTATTTGCAGCATGATAGGTGATATTACTGGTATTATTTGTGATGGGGCGAAAACAAGCTGTGCGATGAAAGTATCATCATCGGCAAGTGCTGCGATTAAAGCCGCTTTAATGGCGCTTGATGGAATTCGAGTAACAGGTAACGAAGGTATTGTCGCTGATGATGTCGATGCGTCTATCCGAAACATGTCAGCATTAGCAAACGGGTCTATGACGCAAACAGACGTACAAATCTTAGATATCATGGTACATAAGTAGTCGCCATAAGCTACTTTTAGCCATTATGAAGAGCACTCCGAGGTGCTCTTTTTGCATTGTATGACAGAAAACTTCGCGCCGGGTGTTTTGGATGACATCTGTAAAATGAAATCGAGTCGTATTTTAGTGTATTGGTATTCAGTTTTAAAAATTAACCACTCCGACTTATCTTTCTGCGTTTCAGTATTTATACATCTCCCTTCAAGAGAACTCTCGTCTTGCAAATCGAGCTTTACGTCATAGTGATAAAGGCATGCTAATTCAAAGTAATCGTGAAGATTACAGTCGATAGGCTGGTAACGATTACTCATAATTATATCTCTTTAGCGTTGATTACGTTGCAGTGAAGGCATTAAAAACAGTTATGATAAAACTTCTGGTTTAAGCGCCAATTGCTAGTTTAAGTTCTAGTGAATTACAATAAGCATAATTGAGATTCGGCATCTTTCACGAAAATTCTACGGTTTGTTTTGTTGATGTTATGTTTTTAAGACAGTGCTGCTCTGAGTTACGGCATTGATTTGAGATGAAATGTGGTTGGTAGAAGCCGCTTAGCAAGCTAAACAGCCTCTACAGGGGGAAGCAATGTACCTTTAACTAGCAATGGTGACAGGTTGTAAATACTGCTGCCATGCATTGTGGTATAGATTTTTAGATGTTGCCCTTAGTTTGGCAATTTGAGCAAGTTCAAACTCTGTTATTTCACGAGCCTGCGAGAGGGCATTTCGTTCAATATTTTGTACTTGTTCATAAATTTCATGTTCTTCGCCGTTTTTAACCGTAGAGATAGCACTTAAGTGCAGCTGCACTTCTGCAATCATTTTTGATTTAGGCAGTTGAACCAGCATTTTTAGATCGCGATAGCCTGATTCGGTGGGGGTCTTGAATCGGTTTTTAATCGCAACAACGTCAACTTCTTTATTCATTAACTCGAAAGCCTGTACCAAGCTTGGTATATCGTCAGCGACAATCGAAGCTCGTGCTAAATCAGTAATTTTGTTTGCTTGACCGTTTAATTCGGTATTAATTTTAATCTCAGCCCGCGTCTTACTTTTCACCGGCGGTACGACTGATTCTGTTTGAGTGATTAAGCTGATTTCGCTAATAAGGTTTGCTAACTCTTGCTGAGCTGCAGGTGCGGCACTATACATTGCTTCAAAGTCAGCGTAAGGCTGCTGGATAGCATTGTATTTCCAGTTTTCAATGGCATATAAGCCACTTAAGCTACGTTGAAAGGTTTTTTTACTAGTCTCAGATTGTTTAGATGATACTTCGTAATCTAGCTCTGGAAAGCTGGCTACTGGTGATGCTACAGCTGAGCCTCGACCAAAAACCATAAGAAGAATAAAGCCAGTACGAAGTACAGATTTAATATCCATTGAACAACTCCTGTCATGCTAGTCTTCAAGACTTAGCACTATACGTAAAACGGTATCTTTAAGCGGTTTTTATGCTGCTTAGTAAAGGTGACGTATCAGGTTGTGTCGCTAGCTACACTTTATACTGAGTAGATTAACACTTCTATCTGAACACAGGATGAATTGGGTGAAATAAACGAGAGGGTGGTCAAATGTTGTTTAGGCTAGTTCATTAATGCTACTGGAACTAGCCTGTACTGAAGGTAATGATGCCGTGGTTTAACTTGCCATTCTTAATACGCTTGTGTTTAGCTGATCAGGCTGTAGGTATTGATACCAAGCGTCTTGGTACATTTTTTGTGTTTGTTTGCGCAGTACATTAATACGTGCTGTTTCAATATCATTTAAGGCTCTATTCTGTGCTAGGGCTAAGCGCTCTGTTTGTTGAATTTGCTCATAAATTTTATGCTCAGGTCCACTTTTAATTTCTGCAATGCTATCAAGGTGCAACTGAACTTCAGCGATTAAATTACTTTGAGGTAGCTGAATTAGCATTTTAAGGTCGCGGTAACCTGATGGGGCGGGGTGCTTAAATCTGTTTTTGACTTCAACCACATTGGTTTCTTTACTTAATTGTTCAAAAGCATGCACTAGGGAGCCAATATCTTTAGCCACCAATGTACCGCGGGCAATATCGGTGAGGCGTTCAGTATGACCACCAAGTTCGGTTGCAATCTTGTACTGGGCACGTTGTTTTGATTTTATACCGGGTAAAATCGGGGCTGCTGATGAATGCAGGCTAATTTCTTTAAGCAGTAGCTCAAGCTCTTGCTGTGCAGGTTCAGCTTGTGCATAAAGGTCTTCAAATTGACTGTAGGGCTGGTAAACATTGTGCGATCTAAAGCTCGGGATAGAAAAAAGGCCACTAAGTGAGCGTTGAAATTTGCTCTTTGTATCTTGTGTCGGTGATGGATGCTCGATATCTGAATCGGTAAATTGAGGGATAGCTGCACCAGCAACAGGCCCACGCCCAAGAATACATAGCAGAACAAAACAGGTTCTGAATAAAGACTTCGCGATCATTGAAACTCCTTGATAACACCACTTAATATTCCAAGTGGCCTAGTTAAGATATAGGGGTAGGGGCGGTGCTTTCAATATGAATCAAGATGAAAATAAGAGAGGAAATGATGAGGTTGTGACTGGCTTCCCAATCAACTAATTTCCTATGTGATCTAAATACAATTTTATAAAGAGAGCTGAAACGGCTCAAAGGAAAAAGTGTTCAAATTTTGACTGGTTTTTATCTAGGCGGGCGGCTGAACTTAGCTTGTTAAGTTCAATTAGTACTAGGTTTTTTATATCAAAATACGATTAATCACTGTAAATTGTTTTTATATTAAATACGTACAACCCAAAAAGGAAAGGTTTTGCAGCAAGAACTATTGATAACTTTTGCGATTGTTTGGCTGGCATTGTCAGTGGGTAGCTTTATGTTATTTCAACGTGGCTCTGACGTTGCGAAGAAACGTAAATTATGGCCAATTTACACCATATGCAGCAATGTTATTATTGGCGCGGTCATTATATATATGCAACCCCCAATGATGATGATGCTTGGTTTATTGGCCTTTATGGTACCACTGACATGGCTAACAATACGTTCAACTAAATTTTGTGACGCTTGCGGCAATGCTTCGCGCTCGCCATTTTTCATGAAGCCGCCCACGAAGTGTTCGCACTGCCAGAAACCATTAAAGTAAAGTACGACTGATTTTTAATCGTATAAACTGAATATCGTCATTATGCCCAAGTATTTATACATCATGGATGTAAAATTTACTTGGGTATTGATATCGACGATTATTTACTACTTGCAGATAGCTATTAAGCTGACGCTTTTTGCTGCGCTATTAATGCAGTTCCTTCAAATTGAATACCTTGCCAACCATACTTCATGAAGTGACGGATATTTTGGTGATCGGTTTTTTCCGGGTGAAGTAGTACGTCGGTACGATAAAAATCACCGAAGCAAGCCAATGTTTCAGCTTCAGTCAGTTGCTGATCTTGAGCGAAAGCAAAGATTTTGCATGAGCCTTCATTTTGTCCAGCGCCGTTATGTAACGTTTCTTTACCTAATCCATTGGTAAAAGGAGTCGGTGTGTAGACATAATAATGGCCAATGGCACTAATAACATCTTTGAAAGAGACTGTTTCTGAGCGGTTTTTGATTTGATCCAGTAGCGCGTCCATGGCTGTTTAGCTCCTAGAAAGGGTCTTAAAGACCCTTTTGTGTTAATTAGTTTTCACGTAGTTGCGTTATTTTTGCTTACGTGCTTGTTGCTTAAGTTCAAAATCTAGCTCGTCAGGGTATACAACGAGGCCGTCTTCGTTTTGATTTGGGAAAATAACAATCGCGAGTTCATCATCTTCAAGGCCATGAGTCCAGCGACTATGCCACTTGTTCAAAGAAATGGACTCAGCTTTACAGTTGTCCCATTCGCCTGTTGCCCATGATTCAGCAAATTCTTGATTCGGCCAAACTGGTACACAATCTTCATCATCAGTATTAAGCATTACACAACCATGCTCATCTGTCAGAATCCAGATTTCACGGTTAGCAACAACTTCTTTTACTAAGTATTTGTATCGTTTTTCAGTGTCATAACCCTGAATAGCTTCAACTTGGCTTGCTTCTAGCGACGTGGACATGTCTATTTTCCTGTAACACATTCTAATTCCGACATAGCATAGAGGAAAATTAGACTTTAGTCATTGTGTTAAAAAGCCCCGTAAATAATTACGAGGCTTTTATTGAAGAGTGACGCGAGGTTATTTTAGGGTATATGGAATACGAACGGATAGCTGGAAGTCAGGAGCATCGGCTGTTAGGCCTGCTGTTGCACCAATATTAAGGGTGGTTTTGGGGCTGATAGCATAGTTCGCGCCAAATGATAATGAATCAAGCTGAAGCAGCTTCGCATCGGAAGGTGTAGAGCCATCAATTTTAGATTTTAAAATTGTTTTATGGCTTAAACCAATACTGAAAGAGAACTTAGGGTTAACCGAGAACCCCATACCCGCACTGAATGATATGGTGTCGCCCAAATCGATGGTGCTTGCTTGAAATTCTTGATCGCCCGATGTTACATCAACTTCAACATCATCTTTAATATTCCAGATATAACTCAGGTTCGCATAGATAACAGCAGGATCGATTGGCATGATCATCGTTAGTCCCGGCTCAATACTTGGGAAGCCAGAGCCTGTAGGGAGCTCTTCAAAATCATTGAGATCGTTCACAGGCACATCATAAGGTGATTTACCGGTAGTACTTTTGAACCGAAGACTACCAATCCAGTAAGGTGCTTCCTTCATATTGATCTGATATTTGAAAGCCGCCTCAATATCACCAATATCACTACCATTGACGGTACGCAGTGTATCGGTTGGTGTGCCTGATGATGCTTCACGCTCAAAGATAGAGTCGGTGCGATATACCCAAGGGATCCGAGCTTCTACCTCTAGGCGATTGGTTATACCGTAGCGGCCTGTTAGCCCAAGCGTTAGCGTTGTCCTGTCAATATCGCTAGCCCTAATTAAGCCGACGATAAGTGAAGGTAGAACAGTGTAGCCAACGATAGAAACACTATTCGATGAGTTTTGGGTATAGGAGAAAGACGTATCAAGAACAAACGAGCCTTTTGGTGTCAACACCCCAGGAAGGTCTGGATCTAACAAATCTCCCCAGGTTTGAACACGTTTAGGTTTTGGTTGTTCTTGATTGGAATCAGTGGTTTCTGCTGCAACTGTCCCTGATAACAAAGCAAGAAGCGCGATAAAGCTCTTGTTATTGAAAGTACTCACGATTTCCTCACTTAAGAATATAAAATTACCCTAAGAATGTTCATTACTTATTATGCAGTAACAAAATACTGACAACATTTAATAAGAAAATGATAGACGAACTGAGAATAAGTGGTTAATTGATAATCTCAGATACAGTCTTATATATGAGATGTTTTATTCTTCTTCTTTAAAGTGAGAAATGAGAAAATATATTCTTAATATTAACAACCGTTCTAAATGTTGAAATTATGAGACTGAGTTTCATTATTTAGGCGTTTTTAAATGCTGATATATAAGTGAAAAAATAATATTCAAATGAATTGAATTTTATTAAAAATAATACAGACATAAAACTTGCCAACACTATAGTTAAGTTATCTCGCAAACACGTGCGAGTGATTATAAGAAATAACTGCTCAATAAATATTTGGAGTATGACCATGCGTAAAACAAATATCGCACTATTAATAGCAGTAGTAGCTTCACCTCTAGCGCTAGCAAATTCATATGACCCATATGGTGGTTATGGAAATGGTTATGATAGTTATGATAATGGAAACACTATCACAGACTCATTTAATAAAGATCTCGATGCAAGCTTAACAAAAACATACGACAGTGAATATACAGTTAAAGATTCATATAATTCTGATGATGACAAATTGTTAATGTATGATGTAAATAATACAGATAAGCATGAATACATTGATAACAGTACGCATGATTATAGCCAAGATTGGGATATTAAAATTGAAGACAATTATAATATGGCCACTTCAAACCTTGATGGTATGGTGACATACAGTGAAGTAACTTATGGCGGTGCATGTTGTGATGGCGGTGGTCATTACGGTAGAGGGTACGGTGGTCCATCTGCGCCATCTTCAGTTACTGTAATGCATCATAATGATATGTCTGGTGCCTTTAATGGTGCGTCTGGTATTAATCTAGCGGGACAAAATGCGGGTAACAACTCGTTACTACAGCAAACAGCTAGCACAAACGCGACGTTAGCAGGTAATTAACACATAACTGAGGGTTGTGGTACAACCCTCAGGAGGATGTCATGAAATATTTAACACTGATGGCTGCAATGTCGATTTCACTTAATTGCTTTGCCGCTGATGAGTTGGATATTCTAGCAAATTCTGACTTATTAAATGAGGATGTCATGACTGATACACGCGGTGGCGAGTATGAGTTGAAAATTGACAATATTCATGCAAGTTCAGAGATGCTTGGCGATGTTGCAGGTAATAGTGCTTATAATAATACAACAGGTAATAACATCATTGATGGTGGAGCTTTAAGCAATTCATCTGGCGTATTCAATATAGTACAAAACACCGGTAATAATGTGTTGATACAAAATGCAACCGTGGTAAACCTGACATTGAAGTAATTGTTAGTCTATCTAAGCTAGTAATAATCTAGCAACCAAGATCAATAAAAATATATTGGGTTGGTTTCGCAGGGCGTAACAAATATGCTTCTGGTTATATGGTGCTTGTTGTTATGCACATAATAATAAGCACCATAATCAAATGGATGTGAAAATAAAATTACAAAATATTTGGAGTATTATCATGCGTAAAACAAAAATTATGCTATTAGCAGCAATGATCGCATCACSAATGGCGCTAGCAAATGATTATGACTATGGTTACGACTATGGTTACGGCGATAGCTATGATGATAGCTACACTATTGATGGCAGTGGTAATAAAGATGCCAAAATTGATATTGAAGTAAGTAATAGTTATAAAAAGACCATAGACTATTCTGGTAATACAGATGATGACTTGCTTGTGATGAAAAACGTAGGTAATACCTATGAAGTAAAAGATGTAGATAATTCGCAGTGGGATGCTTCAAAAGATGTTGATATTGATAAAGAAATCAATACATATCTCGCAGAATCAACATTATACGGTACGGTAATGGATACAGCTGTTACGTATGGTGGGGCGTGTTGTAAGAAGGGGCAAGGATCAACACTTGAAGTTCACCATGTAAATGGAATGGGTAATTCATTCGGCTCAGCTTCTGGTATCAACATTGCGGGTCAAAACGTGGGTAATAACTCACTCGTACAACAAACAACAAGTACAAATGCAGCGCTTGTTGGCTCAGGTGGAGCTGTATCACCTATTGGTGGCGGCTCATATTAATAACGAAAAGGGCCGAAAGGCCCTTTATTTGTTTCAACATTATCAATTCTAATATTTGTGACTGCCAATGTTGGTTAATATTAATCGTATTATTGGTTGGTATAAGAACGGTGAAGAGTATGAAGAAATTGTCCATAATGCTCATCAGCCTGTTTACATCGTTTAATGTATCGGCGTTAGATTACTTCCCGAGTAGAGGTGGGTATAACGTTGAAGTTAAAAGTTATCAAGAACAGCTGTTTGGTGATGTGTTTCGCCAGCAATATGATTTTAGTTGTGGTTCAGCAGCTGTCGCGTCACTTTTACAGTTTCACTATAAAATGGAAGCGAAAGAAGAAACCATTTTTGAATATATGTTCAAGAATGGCGACAAGGACAAAATTGAGCAACAAGGCTTCTCAATGTTAGACATGAAAAACTATTTAGTATCATTAGGGCTTGATGCGAATGGTTATAATATTCCACTCGATAAATTTAAAAAGTTGAGAATACCTGCAATTACGATAGTGAACTTTGATGGGTATATGCACTTTGTTGTCATTAAAGGAATGAATTCCAGTAATGTTATTCTTGGTGACCCATCGCGTGGAACCATGATTATGCCAATAAAAGATTTTGAAAATTATTATAAAGGTGCAGTGTTACTTGTGAAAAGTAAAGCTAAGCTTGGCCGTGAAAGCTTTATAACAGCAGATAATTATAATGTATATGCACCATCACCGGTATCAGAGTCTGTTGCGAGAGATTCACTTGCAACATTTAGTATTACATTACCCGGTGCTAATGACTATTAGAGGCTAGTATGAAAAGGTTAACTCGACTATTCATCGCATCTGCGATAGGAAGTACAGCAGTTATTGCTCATGCATCCATTACTTATTTATCGATTGAAGATGTTGGACTGACGTCTTTAACTGAAAGCGAAATGTCCTCTTTACGCGGGGGATTTGTTTCTATTAACGATAATAATATTATTAATATCGGCTTGTCTATTAATACGGCGATTAATGGTGAAACGGTCCTTTCTACCCATATTGCAGACTTCACGATTAATAATGGTATATTAATGAGTCGAGATGGTAGCCAAACCTATGCGACTAATGACCCCTTAAAAGTGATATCAGTCGGTGGTAACAATGGCGTTAAGGGCAACATCAGTGATGATGCTTTTGGCGTTGCTGTTCAGAACTCTCTTGATGGAACACACATTAATACCCAAACTATTCTCGATGTAGAAGCAGATGTGAATAGTTATAACCAACAGACGATATTCAGGGGTCGTTTAGAAAATTCGATACTTTACAATGGCTATTAGTCAAGTTGCGTATGTAGAATTATCCTGTTTAGTATTTTTTTGTCATGAAAAAGGGTATTGTTATTAACAATACCCTTTTTCTTTGCTAGCATTAAAAGTTGACAATAAAAAGTTCAATATATCCCTTCTTAATTTCCCCCTTACAACTTACTGATAAATATAATAATTGCATATTTGCGATGCAAAAGTATTATTATTATGTGAATTTTCTTACTTATGACACGGTGCAAACTATCTGGTTATTGCCTATATTTTTATTACACAATAATAAGATTTACATTGCTAGAAGGTGACTTCGATGGTGGCTCAATGTCAAAATAAATCAATTAATGGTCGTTTAGTTGCAATTGGATGCAGTTATGAACCTTGGATTGCGCTATTAGAACAATCGGGTTGGAAAACACATTGCTGTTACGACCTCCGCACGGCTGATTCAATCTTGGATGAATACAGTCCATGTATATGTGTTGTTGATTTAAGCAATAATGATTTTAGCTTAAATAGCATTTCTTTAAGGGCAAATAAAACAAAGCAAGTTAAGTGGATTGCTATTATCAAAAAAGAACAATTAAAAACTGATGCTATTTGTCAGTTTATTAATAACTTCTGTGTTGATTATTTTACAGTTCCTATTCCTGGTAGCCATTTATTAGATACCATTGGCCATCAACTAGGTATGCTTGAGATTGAATCGAGCTCATGGGTCGAAATTACTTCGCAACATGATATGGGCTTATTTGGTGAATCTAAGTCAATTAAGCAGCTTCGTGATATGGTTCGCCGTGTAGCGATGACCGAAGTAAATGTTTTCCTAACTGGTGAGAATGGTACTGGAAAAGAGCTTATTGCTAAGTCGATTCATAATTTATCTAAGCGTAAGAATACGGCCTTTATCTCGGTTAATTGCGCTTCGTTAACCCGTGATGATGAAAAAATGGCGCTATTAAATGGAACTTACCGTAATGAAGATGGTGCGTTGTTTAATGGCACATTAATGCTTGATAATGTCGAGGAACTATCGCGGGAACTACAAGACGATTTACTCGCTTACCTTCAAGTACCTGCAAACGATAGTTTAGAAGAAGAGCCAAGCTGTGATGTTCGCGTTATTGCATCTTCTAGTGCAGATCTTGAAGTCGCTGTAGCAAACGGTGAATTTAGTAAAGAATTGTTCTATCGCTTAAACGTGTTCCACATAAAAGTACCTACACTGCGCGAACGTGGGTCTGATATCTTCTTATTAGCAGAAACGTTCTTAACTAAGTTTGCTCGTGAATATAGCACGATGGCATCTTCTTTTTCAGAAGACTCAAAGCAGCTGCTACTGCGCTATAGTTGGCCGGGTAATGTCAGAGAGTTGATTAACCAAGTTAAGCGTGCTGCGCTGCTAGCCGAAGGCAATGAAGTGAAGGCTGAACATTTTGATTTACCAAGTAAAGCAAACCTTAAACAAAGCCTTCGCAACATAAAAGATGAAGCTGAAAAAGATGTATTAGTTGCGGTATTAGAAACGCATCGCGGTCAGGTAGCTTCTGCTGCGAAAGACTTAGGTGTATCAAGAGCGACAATGTATCGCCTGCTAAATAAACACAACATTGTTCCTGATGTAAGGCACTATAATAATGGTTATGTGAGAGAGTAATACCAGCATGTAACTTAAATATGTCTAGTCCAAAAAGCCCTTTTTTAAGGGCTTTTTTGCATTTATAGGTAAAGGGAAAATTACGATAACGAGTGGTTCTGAGAAAACCTGCTAAAACGGCTAGTATTGGTTTTAATCAGCATCAACGAACTGGCACTGGTTTAGTTTGGTATTACCATTTAGTGATCACTTCATTGGTCAGTTCATCATCGTCATCACTCAAAAATAATTGCTCTGGGTTCGTGGCTAAGAGTTCTTCTTCGGTTGGTGCAACAAAGGTGATATTTTTCAACGTATCCATACTACTCATTCCTTATAGAAGTAGGCCTGAAACTTGATTGCGTTAACAGAACCTACGCTTCTTAGCGCATATCTAAATGTCAGTTTTAGAAGGTAGTATAGTGAAATTAAATGACTATATGATGAAAGTGAGAGCATGCTCTCATCATTCAAGAGATACTGGTGGATTAATGTTCGATTATGCGTTGAACAATTATCTGCTGATCATATAGCGTAAATTTTTAGCCGAGGCCATACGTTGACCCGCTGCATTTTGTAGAGAAAAAATTTGTTTATAGATAGTAAAATAACGATTGATATTACCCACATAGGTTATGGGCTCAAGGCCGACCTGTTCACGCACCACGATCTCAACGTTATTAAACCATAGAGTGGGATCAAAGCCTCGCTCTTCTGCGACTTTACGTAAACGACGAATCCGGTTTGGGCCAGCATTGTAGCTTGCTAATGCAAAATAGAGTTTGTTGAGATCATCTGTTTCATCGTCGTTGATGTAACGTTCACGTATAAAGTCCATATATTTCACCCCAGCATGGATATTGTTATCGATATTGTGAATGTTACGAATGTTGATGTAGGGTTCTCGTGCGGTTTGAGGCAGTACTTGCATGATGCCAACTGCACCTGCATGTGAGCGCTTTGACTGGTCAAATTGAGATTCTTGGTATGCCTGTGCAGCAATGATTAACCAATTAATACCATACATATTGGCATAGCGGATAAAGCGGTCTTCAAGCTGTTTGAATTTTTCAATGTTATTAGGACTAACGACTTTTTTAAACCAAGCTTTGCTATTGAGGTAACGGTTAAAGATGACATTGCCATTCAGAGTACCGCGGCGATTATCTTGAATGAAACTATTTATTAGCTCGCCAAGCTCTGGGCTGTCTTTTCGATAACTCCAGCCAACACCTGCATTTTTTCTGATTGGGTATTCATAGTTTATTTGTAGGTCGTCGGTAACAAGGTCCCAAAACTCTGCTTTATGTGAGTCTAGAACTGTCATTGGGATCAGCCCATCCTGGATCATTTGCAGTAATTCATAGTCTTGAAGTGTTTCTTCTAGAAAGTGGACATACATTGGCTCAAGATCTTTTTGGGTCAACCTTTTGTTAATTTTCCTGATGCTTTGGTAGTAGCTGGAGCTCGCCCTAACCCAAACACTTTTTTCGGAGAGGTCGCTGAGTGTTGTAATGGGGGGGCGGGTAGAGTGGGTGATAAAGAGCTCTTGAATGTCTTTAATGATCGGCGTACTGAAATCGACGACCTTGAGGCGGCGTTTTGTTATTGTCAGATTTGCTGCAGCTATATCACCAACACCAGCAACAAGTGCAGGGAGAAGCTGATCACGGTGTACTGGAATAATTTGTAATCGATGGCGTTTTTGTGTTTTCAATAGGATGTGTTTTTCAAACAATAGCAGCATCTCTGAAATCATGCCTTTTGGCTGCCCTCGATCAAGATAGTAAAACCCGAGATCCGCGGCGACTAATACACGAATAACTTTTTTTTCAGAAAGTACAGGCAAATCACCCGTGTACTTTTCATGGGATATGGGTGTTATCTCGAAAGCAGAACATAATGATGACAGTCCCAGACCAATAATAAAGGCAGCCAAGCTAACTAGACGCATAGTAAGACTCAATAGTGTTGCAATGTTATTGAGTATAGGAGATACCGTCTGTACACGAATTTATAGGTAATAGCACTAAAGCCAGCGCAGGTATTTTAGTTCTTTTTATTCCTGTCAATAGGCTCGCTCTTTTTCGGCTTAAGAGAATAAAATCAAGTAATTTTTTTGTGTTTTCTTAGTTTCGTGAGCAATAAAATAGTTGACAAAAAAGGTACGTTTCACGTGAATTTTTCATTTTTGAGAGTTAGCCGAAAACATCGGTTGTAACCTGTACTCTCTTGGTGAAATACTGATTTAGATCAATGTTTAATTTCCTGAATTCTCGCTTAATACACCACATCTAGTACCAGCCCCATTACTAAGCCCTATATTTAGTGGTTTAGTTACAGCGTCATTTTTTAGGAGCTTTGTGTGAACCCTGTTGTGATCAAGCGTGATGGATGCCAAGTACCGTTTAATACCAAGCGTATTAAAGAAGCGGTTCTCAGTGCTGCCGAGTCATTGGAATCAATGGATGCAGTGTATGCTGAGTCTGTTGCTGAGAAAGTACTTTCTCAGTTTGCAAACCAAACTCAGGTGGATATCCATGCGATTCAGGATGCTGTTGAAAATCATCTAATGAATGGACCACACAAAGAGGTTGCACGTGCATATATTGAATATCGTCATGACCGTGATATTGTGCGTGAGAAGGCAAGTACTTTAAGTGCTGAAATCACGGGTCTTGTTGAGCAAAGTAATGCTTCTTTGTTAAACGAGAATGCCAATAAAGACAGTAAGGTTATCCCAACCCAGCGTGACTTGCTGGCTGGTATCGTTAGTAAGCATTACGCAAAGAATCACATGCTACCTCGTGAGATTGTCCAAGCTCACGAAAGTGGCCAGATTCATTACCATGACCTGGATTATTCACCCTTCTTCCCTATGTTCAACTGTATGATTGTTGACTTGGAAAACATGCTAACGAATGGTTTCCGGATGGGTAATGCAGAAATTGACACGCCTAAGTCAATTCAAACGGCAACGGCTGTAACTGCACAGATTGTTGCACAGGTCGCTAGCCATACATATGGTGGCACTACCCTGAATCGTCTTGATGAAGTTCTAGCCCCTTATGTTACTGCTAGTCATCGAAAGCATCTTGCAACAGCTCAAGAATGGGATGTACCAAACCCAGAGGCATATGCTGATAAACTGACTGAAAAAGAAGTGTATGATGCCTTTCAATCCCTTGAATATGAGATCAATACTCTTTTCAGCTCCAATGGTCAGACCCCATTCCTCAGTATAGGTCTTGGTTTAGGTACCTCATGGGAATCTAAGTTAATTCAAAAGTCTATTTTTGAAAATAGAATTAAAGGTTTGGGTAAAAATAAGAAGACGGCTGTTTTCCCTAAATTATTATTTGCCATCCGTGATGGTGTTAATCATAAGCCTTCAGACCCCAACTACGATATAAAGCAATTAGCACTAGAATGTGCGTCTAAACGTATGTACCCGGATATCCTCAATTACGATAAAGTTGTGGAAGTGACGGGTTCATTTAAAGCCCCAATGGGCTGCCGTAGCTTCCTTGGTAAGTGGACTGACGAAAATGGTAAAGAAGTCCATGAAGGTCGTAATAACCTTGGTGTTGTAAGTTTGAACTTGCCGCGGATTGCGATTGAAGCGAATGGTGACGAAGATAAGTTCTTCAAGATCCTTGATGAGCGTACTGCACTTGTTAAGCAAGCGCTAGATACTCGCATTGACCGTTTACGTGGTGTTAAGGCACGTGTAGCACCGATTCTGTACACAGAAGGCGCGCTAGGTGTACGTTTAAAACCTGATGATGAAGTACTCGACATCTTCAAAAATGGTCGTGCATCGATTTCAATGGGGTATATCGGTATTCACGAAACGATCAATGCGCTTTATGCTGAAGGTGGCGAGCACATCTACGACAGCGAAGAATTGCGTCAAAAAGGTATTGCGATTGTTAAGCGCCTAAAAGATGCAGTAGATAGCTGGAAGGAAGAGTCTGGATGGGGTTATAGTCTTTATAGCACGCCATCTGAGAACCTTTGCACCCGTTTTTGCTCACTTGATACGAAAGAGTTTGGTGTCATTGATCATGTAACTGAAAAAGGTTACTACACCAACAGCTTCCACTTAGATGTAGAAAAGAGCGTTAACCCGTACGATAAAATCGACTTTGAAATGCCGTACCCAGAGTTAGCTAGCGGTGGTTTCATTTGTTACGGTGAATACCCGAACATGCAGCGTAATATTGAAGCACTTGAGAATGTATGGGACTACTCATATTCTCGTGTTCCTTATTACGGCACAAATACGCCCATTGATGAGTGTTACGAGTGTGGTTTTACTGGTGAGTTTGATTGTACAAGTAAAGGTTTTACTTGCCCTAAATGTGGTAACCATGACCCTAAAAAGGTATCTGTAACACGTCGTGTATGTGGCTACTTAGGCTCGCCGGATTCACGCCCGTTTAACAGTGGTAAGCAGGAAGAAGTGATTCGCCGGGTAAAACACATGTAACCGCAGGTTAATGATCCACTCTCGCTATACTTAGAGTGCTGTATAGCGTAGACGGTTCTTTTTACATTTATTCTTAAAGTGCCTTTTTGGGGCACTTTTTCTTTTGGTAACGTTATGAACTATCACAATTATTACTCGGTTGATGTCGTTAATGGCCCAGGAACGAGGTGTACGCTATTCGTTTCAGGCTGTGAGCACCAATGCCGTGGTTGTTATAATCAAAGCACATGGCGAACAGATGCTGGCCATGCTTATACTCAAGTGGTGGAAGATGCAATCATTGCAGATTTAAATGATAGCCGAATTAAGCGCCGTGGTTTATCGCTATCTGGTGGTGACCCACTTCATCCAGCAAATATATCAAGCGTTCTTCAGCTGGTTAAGCGTGTACGAGAAGAATGCCAAGGTAAAGACATTTGGCTATGGTCAGGCTATCGCTTGGAAGAACTATCGCCAGATCAACGTGCCATCATAGATTTAGTTGATGTGCTTGTTGATGGGAAGTTCGAAAAGGAATTACATGATCCTTCTCTGGTTTGGAAGGGAAGCAGTAATCAAGTTATTCACTACCTAAAATGATTTGATCGCAAAGTGTTGCTTTTGTGTGAAAAATACACACTTAGGAGCAAGTTATCCACTGTTTCTGTGCATAACTCTGGGAAAAGCAGGTGTATGGATACTCATGGCCTTAGGCAGTAACTACCATTCAATATTGTTGCTATGAATTAGGATAGTAGTTAAATAGTCTAGATTTATTGAATAAGTCTATTTTATTCGCTTATTCAATGATATTGGTCGTGATAATTAATTATTGTCTAATCATTTAATTATGTTTTCTATTTGATGCTTAAACATTGAAATTAAAACATTATGTGGATTAGTTAAGGGGTGATGTTTAAATACTAAAATGTAATTTAATTTGTTATGATGCAAAAAGGGTAGGAGACTTCCCTTTAGGCATAAAGATATTATTCATATACATTTTAATGTTTGGGCTGCATACTTTGGCAAGTTTTTTATCGAGGCTTTCTTCAAATTCTTATTTAATTGCAGTAAGTAATGTTTTCATTATGGCATTGCCTGTGTCATTGATCGCAACATTCTGTAATTTAATTGCATTTCTTGCTGAAGAAAGCGGGTACACAAGTATTAGCTTAACCGTTGGCTATGTTGGCCAGATGACGGGGCATATTTTCCCTATTTTGCTGAATATATATCTTGCTACATATGTCTCTTCTATACGACGCTTACCTAAAGCGGCATCAATATCTTGCTCATTGGCGGTTTTCTTTATCGCATCTCAGCAGTGGGGTTTAATCTCGCCTGTGATCCCCTTACCGAATAACTTTGCTATTTCATTATTATCAGCCTATGTGACTTGTATTTTGATCGATAAAATACAGAGGATTCGATATTTCTCTTTATCAGACTACTCCAATGCAGTTGATAACTCTGCAAAAATGATTGTGATTTGTATACTTGCATTAGGTGGAGTGCTTTCTTTTTTCTTTATTATTGAATTAATATTTAGTCGATATTTTGTTCAGTTCATTTATTTCCCTGAACTTGATCCAACGTCATTTTATGATGGGCTGCTCTATGAGTTTATTCGTGGTTTATTATGGAGTATTGGTATAAATGGACATAATGTTTTACATATGTTCAAAACTGAGCTTTACGATATCACGATTTCAAATATGGCTGATTGGAATAACTTTGGTACGGATTTAAATATTATCAGTACCAATTTTTATGATTTTTTTACAGGGATGGGGGGGAGCGGGAACACATTAAGCTTAGTCCTCTGCATACTGTTATTTTCAAAAAATAAAAGTTACCGAATACTAGCTAAGACTGTTCTCATTTTAAGTGTTTTTAATATTAATGAGCCTGTGTTATATGGTGTGCCGATTATTTTTAACCCTATAATGATTGTTCCTTTTTTGCTTGTGCCTATGCTGAGCTTCATATTGGCCTATGGTGCTATATATATAGGTATTATACCGCCGTTGAGTGTTGTCCAAAGCTGGATTGTGCCTCCGGTGATCAGTGGCTATTTAGCAACAGGGGGAGGGTTTGTGACCCCACTGTTTCAAATTGCACTTATCTTGTTAGGAATAGCGCTTTACTATCCCTTTTTTAAGCTTATGGATAGACGCTCTACTGGGCTAGATTTATCATCTATATTCAATAATCGCTTTTTTAATGACGAAGAGATAGCAACACGATCTCGACTCACGAGTTTTATACCGTCACTACAAAGCAATCTTGATGCACAAAAGGAAGTGGAATCATTGCAATCTAATGGTACTTTTTTGTTGCACTATCAACCCCAGATCGATATTCAAACCCAAGGTTTAGCTGGACTAGAAGTACTTATTCGATATCGGACAAAAGATGGGAAGATTAAGCCGCCCTATTTTTTACCCTCATTTTCTCAACTTGGTTTAATGCCAGAACTTGATTTCTGGGTGCTTGAAAATGCCGTAAAAGAATCTGAGCCATATGCGGGATGCTCCGGCTTTTGCCTCTCAGTGAATGTGTCACCAGAAACGGTATTGACCAATGGATTTGTTAAGTCACTGAAGCAGACGATCGCTCAAAGTGCATTAGCGTTTCATCAGGTTGAAATTGAAATTACTGAAGAGTTGCTAATTAAAGACGAAGTTAAGACTGCAAAGATCATTACTCAGCTTCAGACCCTCGGTATATCCGTAGCATTAGATGACTTTGGGACAGGTTATTCGTCTTTGGCTTATTTATCTCGTTTTGATTTCGATAAAATTAAGATCGACCGTTCGTTAGTGCTGAACCTTGATACAGAGCGTGGAAAAAGTCTATTTGGTGTTGTTGTGCAGCTAGGTCGAATTACGAAAGCTAAAATAGTGGTAGAGGGTATCGAAACCCAAAAAGATTTAGCTTTCATTGCTGAAGTAGGTGTCCGCTATGTGCAAGGATATTATTACTATAAACCGATGCCATTAGCAGAGCTTGAAGCGGGTGGGGTACTTTCATCTTCAGAAAAGAAGGTTTCATCTGAAGGCGAACTAGGGTAAATTCCCTTCCTTATTTTGCTGTAGGAGGCGTTATGTCACGCACCATTATTTATACATATAAAATGCAAGAGAAAACACTGACGTTTTCCTATTCTCAACACCGCTCTATCCATGAGGCGGTTGCAGCAGCAGAAGGTATTGATTTAACACAGTACTTTCAAATGGAGCAGCAAGTTGAAGCCGTATCGTCTGGTAGTAAAGCGGTACGTGATTTCCGAGATAGTCACTTCCGTAAATTAGGGTTTGGTAAAATCACCTTAGCGAAAAAAGAAAATCGCGGTGTCGGCCACAAATAATACTATTGCCCTGCCTCATGGCAGGGCTTTTTATTGCGTTTTTTCCATCCTAAATAAATACAGTACCCTGCTATAGCTGCCAGTATATGTTTTATACTGTGACCACTTACTGTTTCGCCGAGTAGTTGATAAATTTCCTCGTCATTAGATTCCGCGCCTTTTGCCAAAACATACCAGCCTAAAGCGTATAGATAAAACCGAGAATGACTATAGCGGGATGGGTACAGTAAAATGATAAGGGGTATATGAATGATTGGTAGTACTTGCACCAGCACATAGGCAGCCATGTTTCCTCTACCTGTGCTGACATCGGTCATGTACCAGTAAATAACCGAGATGATCCCGTAGGCGAGCAGTAAAGGGAACATTCGCTTGCTAAGCTCTTGAGAAATACATTCAGCGATCACAATACAATAGAGACAAATAAACCCGATAGTTATGGGGATGCGATCGAGCATTAAGGTGAACGCATTTGGAGAGAAATGATAGGCAGACGAACCAGCGAATGCCGCAATTAGGCTAAGAAAAAAAAGCTGATAGGCAATACTATGATTAGGAACGTGCTCGATGCGTCTGACTGTATGATGAAGCCCTAATACGCCAACTAATATAAAACCACTATTAGAGATAACATTCCAAAAGTGAGGAATAGCTAAAATCACCCGCTGGTCAGCATACTGATAAAAATTCCTGCTTTGGTGTATTGGTGAAAAAAAGAACGCAAGTCCAGCAAGGGCTATAGCAATAGCGACTAGTAACCCATATCGCCAATCAAAGGTATTACGGCGCATGTTATTGTTGTAATTGTCGCTCGGCATTTTAGCTCTCTGTTTGGCATTCCTCTTTCATTATAGCGATTCCTTCATTAAAGCATGCTTGCCATGCTTGCTTCACTTGATCGTTAAACAAGGGGTCGCATAAGCTAACGGCATTTATCAGGCAATCGAACCATATATCAAAGTCGACGGGGTGAATGTTAATCCCTTCTGGGCCATGCCGACGGCCATACACACGTATAGCCTCTCGTGCTGACTCAGACGTTGATGAAAGTAGGATCATCACAATAGAAACTTTAATCATCCTGATTTGATTTACCATATCGACACCTTCAAACATCTGTCGAAATTTTTGATCTTTTTTGAAAAAACTGTCGTAGAAAATATCAAAAAAGTCATCGTGTTTCTGGCAGCGTTCATAACTGTCATTGAATTTTTCATGAAAGTCCATTTCATCTCCAATTTGTTGTACTCAAACAAGTTTCCTGATAGGTAGGATGGTTAGTCAACAATAAAAGTATGGTCTTTGGGACAGGAAAAACAACCATGATAGTAAGAAATGTGATATGAAATGATGATAATGCACCCTGGAAAAAGAGTGCATTATTTTAAAAAGAAAGCGAAGGGGGGGGGGTTAAGATACCGATAGTTGCTTCTGGCGACATAGGCTTGCTATAGCCTCAATACTGCAAAGTATTAGACCAAACCAAATAAAGCCAAAACTAACGGCTTTTACCTCATCGAATATTTCACCAAATAAGAACACAGCTAATAAAAACTGCAATGTAGGTTCAATATACTGCATTAGGCCAACCATGGTTAAACTGGTTCGGTTAATGGCAAGTGCGAAGAAGATAAGTGGTGCTAGAGTAATAGGCGCAGAGCCGATATAGAGCAGTAGCGTTGTTACGTCTTCAGATATAACCGTACTCGTCCCTGATAAACTGGAGAAAGCAAAGTAAGCAAGCGCAAACGGCATTAAAATAATCGCTTCAAGTGTCACCGATGTAAGCGCATCGTATTTAATGAACTTCTTACACAGGCCATAAAAGGCAAAAAAACTGCCCATGATCAAAGAGACCCATGGCAGCTCGCCATAATGCCAAACCTGATAGGTTATACCAATAACACCAAAAATAGAGGCAGCCAGCTGGGCTGGAGAAAGCCGTTCTTTCAGAAATAGTACACCAAGAGCAATTGCAAAAAGTGGATTAATAAAAAAACCAAGGCTGGCTTCTAGTATTTTACCTTGTGTCATTGCCCAAGTGAATGCATACCAAGAAACACACATAATTAAGCCAGCTAAAGCTGACATTAGTAACGATTGTTTATCTTGCAATAGAGCAGACAAAGGCGGTATGGGCCGCCTAAGCAAAAGCATGATAAACAGCATAAATGGCACTGAAAATATAATCCTTAAGGATAATAAATCATTGATATCTGCTTGAGGTAAAAACTGGTAGTAAAGTGGCAAAATGCCCCAAAGTACAAAAGAAAACGCGGCCAATGCATTTCCGGCACGATGACTTTGCATATCGAGCAACCTAGAAGAATGAGAGAGTAAGCGTGTATTTTCTCATTAAATAGGTTGTGATGATAGATGCGTATAAGCAATAAATTATACGCTCAAAAAGTAATGAAGGAAGGGACGCTATTTTTTCATGGCGATAATAGTATGAACTAGCCATAAACGTTTTTTGCCCGTGAGGTGGGCTGAATATTCTTGCTTTTTTTTCCAAGAAATGATGTAAAAGTTGTTTAAGAGGTGTTCAATTTCACGCTGGCTGTGGGTAAGAATTGGGAGTTGTTCATTGTCTTGTAATGTTTCGCTGCCTAAAAAATGGCCACAAAAAAGACCGTCAATACATAAGCTATTTTGGATGTTACCCCAAAGAATATTGAAATCAGTTTCGGTACTGAAAAAAAGGCAGGCACTGGCATTAATTAGATTCGCCCGAGGAAATTCAAAGTCAGCAAAGCTGCTAATTTGAATGTTGAGGTTTGGATTGTCGCTGGTTAGTGGGTGTGCAGAAAGTGCCTCTAATCGGGGTATATCATTGTCGAATGCATAAACATGATAGCCATTCTCCAGCAAATACAAGGTATCTCTCCCTGCACCGCAAGCACAGTCTACAGCAACTTTCTTGTTGGCGTTACTTCCTAAGAATTCAAGAGCTTCCACCAAATGAGATCTTGGTATCAGTATGGTTTGGTTATTTAAGTTAGCTAGCCAATCAATGGTTGCCATGCAGATACCCTCTTAGTGGCTTAAACGGCTTGAATAAAAGAGAAATTGTGTGTGGTAACCGTTATCTGTGTGTAAGTATAGCTGTCTTATCAATATTTAATTTTAGACTGAAGTACAAATATCTCGAGGAAAACGCTATGTCGCCTTCAGTTGAGGCTGCAGGGTATTCAGGCCTGACTATTAAGGGTAAATAAGAGAAGCCGTGATAAACATTTGTATCATCTTGAAAGATAAAAACCTGCTGCATACGACGGAAGTTTGTTACTATAGGGCATATATCAAGTAACGACTTGATGCGTTATATAAAAGATAAGAGAGAATAGAATGACTAAGTTAACCGCTGATATTAAAGCAAACGTTGAGTTGTTTGTTGCAGATACGAAAGAGTCTCAAGTAATTTGGGGTCTTTGTAATGAAGAAGGTGACTGGCTTTCTGTTGCATCAAGTGAATTTGAAGAATCAGAAGTTATGCCTTTCTGGTCTGCTGAAGCCGATGCGAAAGAACATTGTGCTGATGAGTGGGCCGAGTTCAATGCAGTTATGATTCCGTTGGATGTTTTCGTTGAAGATTGGATGATCACACTATCTGAAGATGGTGTTTTGGTTGGGTTAAACTGGAATGCTCAACTTGATGGTTCTGAGCTTGAACCAACAGATGTTGCAAAGCTATATCTATAATAGATTTACCGATAAAAAGTGATATTTCTAGTCAAGTCTCTTAGCTTGGTTTAATCATTTTAAAGTATATCGAAAGGCCACGACGTTTTCTTCGTGGCCTTTTTAGTGCTCAGAAGAAGAGGCTTGCTATACTTTAATTGGTTAAGTTGTCATTAGGAGAGCAGTGATGGTACTGTCCGAATGTCGTCAGCTAGTAGCGGATAAAACGATTATCGAGGCTCGTTTAGTTCATGACTTTCTTAGTGCAGGGTGGGGCATTCATTTCATCGATGGTGAAGGAAATGATTACCCTGTTACCGACACTTACGGTATACCTTGTAGCTATGATTCATTGAAGCAAGCAGAAGATACAGTGCATCAGGTTGTTAATTGCCCTGTACATATTGATAGCCTATTCCGCTTCGTTGAACGTTAATACTGTAGCAATAGATGATTTTTTGGGAATTGGTCTAATTTGTTCTTGAATGAAAAAGTACGATCGTGCTAAAAAGAGCTATTCGTGAATTAATAATGTCATGACACCTTATGAATAAAAGACAGGCGACTCGGGAACACATTCTTGCGACAGCATTTGACGTTGCAAGTACAGATGGCTTAGACAGTCTAACCATTGKGCAATTAGCCAAAGCAGTCGGGATGTCGAAAAGTGGGGTTTTTTCTCATTTTAATTCGAAGGAAAATTTACAAGTTGCTGTTCTTGAGTTTGCTGGGCAAATGTTTGTTGAACGAGTTATCCAGCCTGCTCGTATTGACGCCCCTGATAATATTGAACAGAAACTACGCATCTTATTAAAGCACTGGCTTGAATGGAATCAGTCGTTTCAAGGTAGCTGCATGTTTTTAGATGCGTGGAAAGATAACGTTGAGACAGATTCAACCATACAAATCGCCTTACAGGCATTAACACGGCGATGGTTAGATTACTTAGCCAGTCAAATTGATAAGGGAAAAGCTCGGAATGAGTTCAAACCAGCACTTGATACTTGGCAAGGCGTCTATCGCCTTTATGGCATTTATTTAAGTAGCCATTTGTTCCGTTCACTGTCATTAGAAACCGATGATCACCAACGTTTTTGGTGTGGTATTGAAGAGATATTCACAGAATGGCGCGTATAAGTGCTGTTTTATACAACATAAAAGCACGGTCGTACTATTTTGTGGTAAGGAAAGTTAGGATGAGCAGCAAGATTTATTTTAAACAAAAGAAAGGTTTTAGTTTTCGTAAAGGGATGGTGAGTATAACGACACGATTGCATCATCTTATCGCACCATCCCATGCGAGAAAGCTGGCAAAACGCGTATTGTTAACACCTGTGCGGAGTACAAGAGCGGTAACTGAACCTGTAGGGTTGATCCGTGAAGCGGTCGAGACATCAGAGGGTAAAATGATGACTTACCGTTTGGGTACAGGGCCAACATGGGTGCTTGGACACGGTTGGTCAGGAGCGTCTAGCCAGTTTTTCCCGCTAATGGAACATATAGCACAAGCTGGATACACCGCATTGGCATTTGATAACCCAGCACACGGTGAGAGTGAAGGCCGATATGGACATCTTCCTGGGTTTGTATCAGCTTTGGATGCTATTTTAGAGCAGCAAGACTCAATTTCTGGTGTTGTTGCACACAGTATGGGGGGAGCAATGGTACTTGAGAGTCGTCATGAGTGCTTAGAAAACAAACCTGTCCTACTGATTGCTCCTGTCTTGAATTACACTGAGAATCTACTAACGACTGTTGAAAGCTCTGGTTATTCAATGAAGTTATTCAACGAAGTCGTTAATGAAATAGCAGATCACTATCAGTATCCCTTAGACAGTATTAATCCGATACAGCGACTTGGGCAGAGACAAACGAAAGCTGTGATCGTACATGATATCGGCGATAAATTTGCCGCGTTTTCGGCATCTGAGTTAGCCAGTGAAATGGATCATGTGACGTTAATCGCAACAGAAGGGCTGGGACATGGCCGAATTCTAAAAAGCGAACAGCTTCGTCAAGGGTTTGATCTATTAACAGAAGCATAGCTAGGAGATAAACGGTTCTAGGTAAACAATATAGCGGTATGTTGAGTTTAAAAGGGCTTCTTTGTTTTCCGATAAAGGATGGAACAAAGAAGCCCTATAATCATTTATCTAGTTAGCGCTGACTTCATTTTGAGAGCGAGCTTGCTCTCGCTGAATGACTTCTTCATCAAGTTCGGCGATTTTCGCTTTCATTAATTGATGGCAATGCTCTGCTAATTTACGTGCATCCTCGACTTTGTATTCCGAGATGTCGATAGGCTCAAGCATTTCGGCAATAACAATACCGTTATTACGGTTGGCGAGTGAAAGTTTATGGTGAACAGAGCTGACACATACAGGCACAATAGGGACTCCCGCTTCAATGGCCATGCGGAAAGCGCCAGTTTTGAATGGAAGTAAGCCCCGACCTTTACTGCGAGTCCCTTCAGGGTACATCCACACGGAGAGATCTCGCTTATGAATGGCTTCTGCGACTTGTTGGATGGTATTTCTTGCTTTTGATTTATTTTCACGGTCGATCAATATGTTGCCGGTGATCCAGTATAACGGTCCGAAAAACGGGACCCATAGTAGACTTTTCTTACCGATGGTAACGGTACGAGGCATCAACATGCCAGGTGACGTGACGAAATCAAATATATTCTGATGGTTTGATATATATACGGCTTTTGGGGTGTCGGCAACGTTTTCTTTACCACGGTGAATTAACTCCACCCCCATGATTTTTTGTAGCTGATTAAACCAACGACAGAACACGTGGACGTGCTTAGGATCTCTTGGGCTGAATATCGAACAGTAAACGAGAGCACAGAGTGTAGTAACAATAATAAAGAGAGCACCAAGTACTAGGCGAATAAATGAAAGCACGTGTATTCCTTTGTTCACATACAAAACTGTGTTCATTATGAGATTTTTTTAGAGTAAAAACTAGTTGAAGATATGCTGTTTTCCGCTTTTTATCTGAGATGTGTCAGTTTTTGACCTAAAAGAAGCGAGTCGATAGTAAAAGCATGCTTGATATCACATTAAGTGTTCGTAATTAGGAGCAAAGATGCTCTTATTTGGCAGGCTAATATAATAAACCAAATATAATCAAAAGCTTATTGGTCTATCATCGTGCGGTGCTTGAAAATTCTTTGCTATGTTGTACTTAGCTTATATCTATCCGTCGCGAAGGCGGCCATTTACTTTGATACGTTGATTACTAATGGTCAGGTATACCGCTCCCCCGCAAACACCGTTATAGGCATTAATAATGGTGTCATTAGCTTCTTAGGAAAGCTGACAGAAGCACGATCTTTCATTACTAGTAATACCGAGATAATAGATGTGGAAGGGGCGGCGATTTACCCTGGTTTCATTGAGTTACATGCCCATGTTTTCGATAATATTATGTTTAGCCACAGTACGTGTAGGGTTGTACTTGAAGATGCTGCGATTGGATTGGCTAAGTGCATGGATCAAACAAAGCAATGGCCAAATGAACGCTGGGTATTAGGCTACAGTAATGATTTATTAACGCGATCTTTTCCTATGGCGACCCCAAGAGATTGGCTAGACCACTATTTCCCCGATCGACCTGTTGTCGTGAGTAAACCGCATTCATCCATTGTATGGCTTAATAGCCGTGCAATGGATGAAGTGAAAATCACTCGCTACAGTGCCAACCCTCTGGGAGGTCGAATTATACGGGATGATAACGATAGACCAAATGGCGTGTTAATTGGTTCGATTGCTGAAAAAGCGCTAATAAAAGCAGTAGGTTCGCACCCTATTGTGATGCCATCATTAATGGAGCGGTATCAATCCAAAATTGCATCATTTCATCGTCAAGGCATTACTAGCTTGGCTGAAGGAGGAAGTTTATGGCGTATGGGAAGCATTGATTTTTGGAATAAAATGCATGAAACCGGACAGCTTAAAATTCGAGTATCGGTGCGTCCTCGGTTGTCTCCTTTCGGTGGTGTTAATGAGCAGCTGTCTCAGCTAAAGGCAATATTTCGGAATGATTTTGGCTCATCACTTATCATTAACCAAGTGAAAATTGCTGTAGATGGGCAATACCACCTTGGCACAGCACGCTTAAGTTCGCCTTACCGAACACCTGCGATAAAACAGGAAGCTAAGGGTATATTTTATTTTTCACCGACAGAGTTAAACACTTGGCTACAGCGATTACAGACATTGGGGTATGGGGCTTATGTGCAAGCGGAGGGTGATGCAGCAGTAGAAGCGACACTGTATTCAATTGCAAATGCAAGACGCTTTAGTTCAGATCAACGTTTTACATTATCTGATATGCACTTTATCAAGCCCGAAATGTTTGCTTTATTAGATAAGCATAATGTGAGTGTGTCTTTTACTGATCTCCACAATGAGGCGTATCTCTCGCGTGAGGTTAAGGTCGACATTCCCAACTCATCCGCGAAGAAAGTGACCCTTGCAGCATTGTTAGAAAAGAAGATAAAGCCAGCCTTAAGCAGCGTTGGATTTAATGCTCAAGAGGTGACTCCCTTGGTGCGTATTAGCCAGTCATTACAACTTGGTAGGCACGGATTTCAAGATGTTCATCAAGCTATTGATAGCTATACAATTGAGCCTGCAAGAGCGCTCGGGATTGAAGCAATAACGGGCAGTATTGTACTTGGTAAGTCAGCCGATTTTGCTATTGTTGATAAGGTTGTTACCAGTCTGCCTTTCAGTGAAATTGCGAATGCGAATATACTCATGACGATATTTCAGGGAAAGACTGTTTATTCTCGTGATTCAAATCAGGGGTGACACACTCAAATTATTTATGGGCACTATTTCACTATTTGACTGTTTTTAAAGCTAAGTACTAGTGTGGGCGTGAAGTTGCTCGCATTGAGTGCGTGTTATCAATAAAGTTACTGGATAAGTAACTAGATACAGGCGATAAATGTACTCGGTAGGTGGCTTCCTTATCCCTGATAGTGTTTGTCCTGATGTGTATTAGGTGAATAGCATTTACCCTTCTGTTGTGTGGAATTTCGAGGCTAACTAAAGTTAGCCTTTTTTTTTGTCTTATTTTTAATCACCTATTGTCAATTCTTCAGCAGTTAGATAGCCGCCTTCTTATTGTGTTGGTACTATTCTTAAAGACAGCAAAAATATTCAATAAAAATGTTCAATAGCTTGAATTTGCGACTGATGATAAGCATTGAAAACTTAGGGGTACAAGGTGATAAGAAAAGGCTTTATATCGTTTTTCGTACTGCTAGGAGTAGTAGGATGCAGCTCAACCCCCGATCAACCTAAAGAAGAAACAACACCAGCACCTAGCATGGTAAAAGAGTATCAATATGTTCCGTTAAATGTCCCTTTTAACCAGCAAGCATCATTCGATACCGTATATCGCCAGTGGAAAGGTACGCCTTATCGACTTGGTGGCACATCACGCCAGGGCATTGATTGTTCGGCGTTTGTGCAAGTCGGTTATGCCGATGTGCATAACCTTCGCTTACCGAGAACAACGTCGCAGCAAGTAAAATTGGGTAAATGGGTAGCACTCAAAGAAGTACAAGAAGGCGATTTGGTTTTTTTTAAAACCGGGCGTGATACACGGCATGTTGGTATCTATGTCGGAGAGTCACGTTTTCTGCACGCATCAACATCACAAGGCGTCATGATTTCCAGTTTGCAAAATCCATATTGGCGAAGTGTTTACTGGCAATCTCGTCGTATAGACAACTAAACTTTACGCTTTGTTCGCGATTGTATAAGTCGCTAAAATGCCAATCCGCCACCATAATGAGCTATAGGGTAGTCCCAGTTTCAATCATACGACTGGGCTAATCAGGAGGTGATCCTATGGCCATGGCATTAACGGTTGGGCAGTTTCTTGCAAGTCATCATGTCGATTATAGCCTGATGCGACATCGGCATACTGATACATCATTTAGCTCTGCAATTTCAGCTCATGTCCCCACAGCGCAAGTTGCGAAGGCGGTGATGCTGAAAGACCAAAATAATGAGTTCTTAATGGCTGTTGTTCCGTCGAATCGGCGAGTTATGATCGATAAGATCAGCCGGATGATGGGCAAGCAATACTTTTTAATTGGTGAGCATGAACTTTCTACCATTTTTCAAGATTGTGAACCCGGTGCTGTTCCTTCTTTAGGGCCAGCGTACCAGGTCGATATGTTGGTGGATGATTTATTGCTAGAGCAAGATGAGCTCTATATTGAATCCGGAGATCATGAGAACTTGATCCACTTAGACAAGAAGCAGTTTCACAGAGCGATACAAGGTGTCCCTCACCAGAACATCAGTGGTTATCGTATGCTTTTTTCTCAAGCGCATGATGGACGTCATTGGGAGTGGGAATGAGTGTCGAGTCAGGTTTCCGACTGACAAGGTGAGTAAAAAACAGCCCAGTGTAGCTACTCTATATAAGTAGCTACTCTATATAAGTAGCTACTCTATAGAAATTACTGACTGGGCTGTTTACTTTTATATTAGCTAGCCAGCTTCATTCTCAACAAGAGCCCAGGAGGAGAGCTAAACCCAGTTGTGATTGAAGATACTTGCCCATCTTTTACAATGATGACTGACGGCACTGCTGATACACCCCATTGCCTCATGAGTTTTCCTGCATTGTCGTTAATGGTGTCAAAACGATATTCATGGTGGTTGAGGTAAGCATTTAATCGTCTATCATCACCTGAATTAACCGCGACAGAAATAACGTCATAATCATTATTTAGCCAATTTACGGTCGGGCTAACGAATCGGCAAACGCTACACCAGGTTCCCCAAAAGTAAACGAGGACAGGTTTTTCGTAACTTCTAGCGATTAAATCAACTGTTTTGCCTTGGGTTGTTTCCATAATCAAGGGGGGAACATCACCTTTAGGCATACTTTGGCTTCGCCAAACATCCATCGCAACAGTGATGGCAATGATGACAAGAAACATCAGCACAGCTTCTTTTATAAAGCGCCTAAATTTCGATGGCGGCTTGTTATTTAAAGTGTGTTCGGTTGTTGTTTTTGGTTCAACATCCATTACTGACCACCTTTACCGCTTGCAGCTTCAATCGCTGTTATTACCTCATCACTTTTCAGAATAACAGGTAGCGGAATGCCCATTGGTGCATTTGGCCCGTAGACAATATTAAACGGGACACCAAAACGGCCATTGGCACGCAGAAAGCCCGTTACATAGTCTGATGGCTTCGTCCAGTCTCCGCGCATCAATACGATATTTTCTTCGCCCAATGTTGAGTAGACTGGATCTTGGAGTAATACCGTTACTTTATTGACCTTACAGGTAATACACCAATCTGCAGTTACATCAACAAAAACGGTTTTACCTTGGCTGACTTGTGCCTGAATTTCATTGATATTCAGAGGCTGCCAAAAGTGATCTTTAGGTAGTGGTGTTGCCCAACGATCTGCTGTCATGCTACCAGCAATTAAGCCTCCGCCAGTACCAAAGATAATGAAAGCAACCGCTAAGATAACAGGTTTGCGTCCTTTTACTTTGCCTAAGCGCCATAGCAACGCAATAACCATTAATACACCAACAATAACGATTGTTGCGGTACCGAAGAAGTTAGTCATTAAGCTTAGTAACCACAGGCTGGTGGCTAGCATCATAAAGCCGAATAACGTTTTTACTTTATCCATCCACAGGCCTGGTTTTGGCAGGGCATTGGCAAGGCGAGGGAAAAGGGCGATAAGTAGCCATGGTGCAGCCATACCAACGGCTAAAGCCGTAAAGACAGCAATTAGCGTCACGTTACTTGCACCTAAAGCAAAAGCAACAGCCGTTCCTAAAAATGGTGCACTGCATGGTGTGGCCAGTAGGGTTGCGAACATACCTTGGACGAAATGACCCGCATATGAGTCATCACCTTTAGTTGCCATCCAGGTGTTTGTATTGCTTGATAGGCGAATTTCAAACAAGCCCAGCATGTTTGCTGCAAATAAAATGGTGATTAGTACCATCGCACCAATGAAGTAAGGGCTTTGGAATTGAACCCCCCAACCTAAGGCTTGGCCTGATAGCTTAAGAACAATCAAGAATCCGGCAAGAAGCCAGAAAGACGTTAAAATTCCGGCGGCAGACGATAGGAACTGCATCCGAATTTGACGTTGCTGTAGGCCGTTTGCGGTGATAACACTGCTTAACTTCATTCCAAGTACAGGCAGTACACATGGCATGATATTCAAGATCAGGCCGCCTAAAAGCGCGATACCAATGATCTCAAGCAAATTGGTGTTACCGCCAGCGATAGTGACGGGGATATCGTTGGCGATCCCTTGAACTTCAACAGAGAAATCAGTGTCGCTGATTGTTACGTTAAGGGTTTCGCCTAGAAGCTTAGGTTCACCAAACCAGCTGCTTACATCCATTTGTGCAGTAAGCGTATTACCATCAACATGGATTTTGGGTTTAAGGAAAGAAGCGTCTTGTACATTTTGTGTCTCACCATCAATGAATACATCTGGTGATTTCCAACCTAATGTATTTGTCGCGACAACAGACATGACACGCTTATCTTTGTTCCAAGAAAGTGCATTTAGCTCAACAGTGGCTTGAGTTTTCGGTACTAGCGTCATGCCTTGGTTGTAAAGGTGCATTGCTTCGGCAGAAGCCGTTAGATCTGCAGGGTTAAAGCTAAGCGAAATCTCATAATCGGTTAAGACGCAAATATTGGTGCAAGACGACATGGTTAACACACCCGATAGGAAAACAGGCTTGTTCATGTCATCAATATACAACGTCATTGGAAAGACGATGTTCTCTTTGTAGCCTAAGGTTTCGACACCAAGAAACTCATAGCGCTTTGGCATTGGCCAATGCCAGTCAACATCGGCAAGGTTGTTTGACAGTTCCCAATTAATTGTTGGCGCCACACCACCTTCACCGGGGCTACGCCAATAGGTTTTCCAGTCGGTATCCAGTTTTACTTCTAATAGAGCTTCTACCGTATTTGAGGCTGTATCTTGTTGCCCAGTCAGCATATAGCGAAGTTGTACTGGTGGATGATCAGGGTTGTTGAGCCACCCCGTTGAATACTCAGTAGCAGAAACAGAAAGCGAGATGAGAGTACTCACTAACGCCACAAGGGTTGTAAAGAAAGATAATCGTTTAAATATCATAGTTTTCAATGTAATAACTCCAAAAATAAAACAGCAGAAAGCGCAGGTAAATACCTGATAAATCAATCTGGGGTTATTCTCGAAATACGCAAAAGGTAAGGTGACGTCGCCGCGTCGGGGGGATAGGCTCGGTTAGTACTGGCACAATACGACTAACACCAGCGAACATTGAAAATGTCAGCACAATAATGAATAGGCTGATAATGGCATGTTCAAAAGTATGTTGGTGCAGTTGCAGCAGGTGATCGGACAGTGAGCATTTATCGGTGTTTTCTGATGACTGGCTGTCTAGAGAGCGTTGGATCTCAGCTGAGAGTGCTGGGGTATTAAAGTAGCTGTCGGTTGATTGAGCATTGTCAGCACCATACACATTACAGCTAGTCACTAGGCCAAAATTTTGTCCCGAGCAGACAAAAATGACTAGCATAACTAGCAGCAGTGTATATTTTGCTGTTTGGTTACGATTTAACCTATTATGCATTAATGCTCTCAATCGCCATAAAAATAAAATAACTTCCAATAAATGTTTGGAAATCAAACTAACAACGACATTCTGACCGTGCTAGTAGTCGAAAGTTTCATTGTTCGCTAGTTTTCACGTATTTTCGTGATTTTATGTTCATAGTGCAACCTTGTTGTTAAAAAGGCTTACAAAGTATCTGTGCTACAAGATGAAAAAAAACCATCAAACTTAGTTACGTAAACAGTAAACATGGCTTGATGGTTTAATGAAGAAGGCTTAAGCGTGGAATCTACGCTGGAGTATTAACGCTTATTACGCAAATAGCGCTTACGACGTTCTTCTTTCTTCTTGATTTGCTGTTCTTTTTTACGTTCCGCTTCAATTTCTACGTTCACCAACTCTTCAGTGATCATTTCTGGGCGTTCCATAGTGATCTTACCCAGAGTTCCGTTACGTAGCTCATTGATCAGAATTTCAGAGGCTTTGTGAAGGTCTATACGGCCACCAGAACGTAAACAGCCTCGCTTGCGACCAATCTCTTCCATCAGTTCAATTTCACTTTCAGGTAAATCGTCATCTAGTTCGTAGCGAGCTTTGATAAGATCAGGATATGCCTGAATAAGGTATTCAATGGTAAAGAATGCAACGTCAGTGTAATCCATTGCGGTATCTTTAACGGCACCTGTTGCGGCAAGGCGGAAACCACTATGCGGGTTTTCAACTTTAGGCCACAAAATTCCTGGTGTATCCGATAAAACGATACCATTTTGTAGATTGATACGCTGTTGTTGACGTGTCACTGCTGGCTGGTTACCAGTGATGGCAACAGTACGGCCTGCTAGTGCATTGATGATGGTAGATTTACCGACATTTGGAATACCCATGATCATGGTGCGAATATTCTTACCCATGTCTTCGCGGTGTGGCGCCAGCTTGCGGCATAGCTCAGTGATCATCTTCACTTCGCTAAGGTTCTCTGTGGTGATGGCTATAGCCTTTACACCTTGTTCTTTCTCAAGGTGGTCAATCCACAACTGCGTCATTTCCGGATCAGCTAAATCACGTTTGTTCAGTACTTTAACGACAGGTGTCGTGTTTTTCTCACGGAAAGTTTTAATCAGTGGGTTTTCACTACTGAACGGAATACGGGCATCAAGTACTTCAATGATGACGTCAATTTTAGGAAGTACTTCTTCAATTTCTTTACGTGCTTTGTGCATGTGGCCCGGAAACCACTGAATTGTTTKGCTGCTCATTTGTTTTAACTCTTTTTTGTTCGGCAAGGTCTTTGAGTTACTAAAGCAAAGGCAAGCCGAAAGCTATAAGTAAGGGCGTGTTCACTTAAGTACACATTGACTGGCAATATTGTTATAACCAGCGCTTACTCATCAATTGTTAGTCAGTTGATGTGAAGTTTAACGTAATGAGCGAGAGACATAAACGATTTTGGTTCTAGGTCACAGTTTTAACGGTGTTTCTAAGCCAGTCGTATAAATTAACACCACTTTATGCATTGTAACAAGATATTAGATGTACGAATGAATAGGTAGATGAAAATTTAACCTCCGCGTAACGATATTAAGTTTACCGAGAGTAATTAGGCGAAGTTACCTCTAAATATTATGCAAATGCAYGTTGTTAAAAAAATAATATGTTATAGATTGAAATAATAATTAACACTGATGATAATTTTGTATTACAAGACAACGATAGTATTAAATTTGCTGATGTATCGGCTATTTATAAAAATACTATATGTGCCTTGGAGCAAAAATTGAAAAAATGTAGTCACTTAACGAAAAAAGAAACATTAGGTACCCTCTGTGCAATCTCTCTGATTTTTTCTGCGGGAGCCAATGGTATAGAAGCAGAGACCATCTATACCAATGGCCACATCATCACGATGGATGACTCTAGAAAAACGGTTGAGGCTGTTGCAGTTAGTCAGGGGAAGATACAAGCAGTTGGTGAACTTTCAGAGATGAAGTCACTTGCCTCTGAGCATACAAATATTGTGGACTTGGAAGGAAAGACAATGTTGCCAGGGTTTATTGACCCGCATGGTCATTTCTTTTTTATGGCAGAGTATGCTTATGGCTGGGTAGATGTTAACAGTAAGCCGATAGGCACTGTGAAAACCATGGACGACATGATGTTGCTCCTTAAACAGCAAGCGGAAGTGACCCCAGAAGGTGAGTGGATTTTGGGGTGGGGTTATGACGATACTAATATCAAGGAAATGCGGCACCCAACCCGCGAAGATTTAGATAAAGTCAGCACAAAGCATCCAATTTATGTACAGCATGTCTCTGGCTGGTTGTCTTCAGCAAATACGCTGGCGCTGGAGTTAGCCGGCATTGATAAAGACACGCCTGATCCCGATGATGGCCATATCCAAAAGAACCCTAAAACAGGTGAACCAACAGGGGTCATTGAATCTGCTCTACCACCTGTCTATAAAGTCGTCCCAAGCTATAAGCCTCAAGATTATGTTCAAGCTATGGAAGCGGGCTCTGACATGTATCTTGCAGCAGGTGTAACGACAGCACATGAAGGGTGGGGTAACTTCAATCAATGGGAGTTACTGCAACAAGGGCTGGAGGCCGGAACGTTGAAAGTCCGTACGATTTTCCGTCCTTTAGCACAAGGTGGAGGAACAGCGGAGCTGGAACTGTATCCTAATATTGCTTCTGGAACCGCTATAGATCAAGATCAGATGCTTGTTTTGGGGGCGCATAAATTAACCGCTGATGGCTCTATTCAAGGATATACAGCTTACTTATCAGACCCTTACTACAAGCAACCGGAAGGGCAGGTAGATCATGCGGGTTATCCAACACATGACCATGAAGCTCTTGAAGAAATGGTTTTGAGTCTTCATAAGAAAGGGCATCAACTTGCGATTCATGGGAATGGTGATAAGGCGATCGATTATATATTAGATGCTTTTGATGCGGCTCAGAAAGCCTTCCCAAGAGAGGACACTCGCCATATTGTCATTCATAGTCAGATGGCACGTGATGACCAACTCGACAGAATGAAAGCGCTAGGTGCTATCCCTTCTTTCTTCTCAACGCATACTTATTTCTGGGGTGATCGTCATTACGAAATATTTATGGGTGCAGAACGTGCTGAACGCATGAGCCCAGCAGGCTCCGCAGTGCGTAAGGGTTTACCGTTTACATTGCATAATGATACCTACATCACGCCTATTAGCCCATTAAAGTCTATCTGGTCAGCGGTCAACCGACAGTCATCAAGTGGCAGGGATTTAGGTAAAGAAGCGCAAGGTGTATCGGTATATGATGCGATGAAAGGTGTGACTATACATGCTGCTTGGCAAAGCTTTGAAGATGAAATCAAAGGGTCAATCGAAGCTGGAAAGCTGGCAGATTTTATTATTCTTGATGAAAACCCACTGAAAGTTGATCCAATGACTATTAAAGATATTCGTATTAGAGCCACGATTATTGGCGATGATGTTGTTTATGGGGCAATTTAAATAGAATAATATATGGTGTGACTATCACAGCTGGCTAGTTGATTCTGAACTCACAAGAATTTTTAACTGGCAGCAACACAATTAATGGGGTACCTCACACCTTTAACATTGAAACCAAAATATGGCTGGATGTAAATGAAATATTAATAACTCATTACATTCAGCACATATAAAGTGACTAAATTTATATGGAAGAATGTTTATTAAGATGTAAGTGTCGCTAAATGACCTTCTATGCCTAACTGGTTGATGTTGTAATACCTGAAAAACGAGTAGCTATAAGATCGATATGTAGGATTTGCCCCAAATGTTTGGGGCTTTTTTTATTCGTATATTGGTTTTTATTGCGAAATGAGTGTTTATTTTTAACGGTTAAGTTAGACATTAAAATGATGATATTTAATAATGTAACTAAAGTAGTATTTTCTGTAGCGGCAACTTTAATTCTTAGTGGATGTGTTGGTAGTAATGTTGCTACCACTAAATTGATGGAATATAACATTGAAGCAGTCGATAACCGATATGCTCGTGGTGGTTTGAATATGGCTATGTCGCCACTTTATGGTGTAACTGTCGCAGCAGACTATATAGTTTTGAATTCTTTGGAATTTTGGACTGGCTCTAATCCAATCAGTGGGGCTCCACATATTTTTGATACCGAAACTGAAACTTGGTTAGAGGTCAATAATAATATTGATGAGTCGCTACATTCGGCTCCAATTAAAATAAGTAACGAGAAGTAGGAACCCTTACTGTATAGTTCTGTATGTGTGACTTGAAGTAAGTTTTACCCTCACATTGTGAGGGTCTTTTTGTTTAAGGTAAAGCTGAATTATTATGACTGCATTAAATATTGACGAGGAGTCATATTAATTTGCTTTTTTAATGCACGAGTGAAATTCGATGGATCGCTATAACCAAGTTCAAAAGCTACATCGTTAACACTCATGCCTTCCTTTAGTAACTCTAAAGACTTCTTTAGTTTTTTCTTATTGATATAATCTCTAAACGATGAACCTTGATCAATAAATAGACGCTGCAATGTGCGTTCAGACACACCGAATAAGTGCGCTACAAATTCAAGGCTAAAAGACTCATGCTGCCAAAATATGTCAATGATGTGTTCTAAACGAGAAGACAAACAACTACGACTTTGAGTTTCACTTTGAAAGTGCAGAGTCTCTATAGCACATTCAACGGGGATGTAGTTGCATTTTTGACCAGTGATGACTCTATATTGTTTGGTCTGCCCAACAATTTTAGCCTGCGGGGGGGAGTTGTTTTCCATGACAAGGTAATCTGGTTTCCATGTGTTACCAAGGTATTTTCTTAATAACCCTAATAGCTTAAATGTAGTAAAATCATTGGCGTACTCAAACCCCCGGTCTGTACTTTTTAATGCGCTTTTATGATAAATACGAAGTTTATTTTCATTGTATTCGACCCAAAGTTTAAAATGAGAGCCCTGTAATTTCTGATGTGTCATAACCGTTGATAGTAAGCCAGATAAATCATTATTACTTTGAATACATTTACTTAGTGTAGGGTGTAAGTCATCTAAATCATTATATTGGGCAGCATGAAAACCGAGATCATGGTGGTTTGATAACTTTGCAACTGTATCAGCCAGTCTCCCTATCATGTGAGTAGGAAGATAAATGTTAGGGTTTGTAAGTGCTTGTTTATTTAATTTAAATGCTTTTAAAACTGTTGATGAATCGATATTGTTATCATCTGCAAACTTTAAGAATGGCGCACTAATAGTTGCGCGGCTGATAGGCAATGTATTCAAGGTGTTTTGTTTCTCTTCGTAATTGCGGTGCGACTCCATTGCAGCGCTTTAGTAAACAAATTGTGCTTAGCAAATCTATCACGTATGGCTAACGAGAACAGTTATGTTTGAAGCTAATTGTATTTCAAAATGTTTCCATAAAAAGTAGTGAATATAATAATTACTGCTCAGGAGTCTTGTTAAATAACAACGAGTATAACCGGAACCTCGCTAATTACTTTCTTGTTACCGTGCATAGTAGAGATTTATCTGAGCATTAAGCTCTATTCCATACTGTTTTTTTTCATTGGCTTATTAAGCTTTTGACTTTGTTGCTCATGGAGGGCATCAATTAGTTTCCGATCTCTCTCAGCAAAGTACAAATCTTCTTCTGCCTTTCCTCTTAGCTTCATTTTTTCGGTAAAATCCATATCGACTCTCCCCCTCTAATGTGCGTTAACTTAAGCGTAGGCAACGTACAAAGTTTCTTCACTATGGTCAGTTAAAAGTGTGATCAAGGATGAATTTTATTCTTCCCTTTCAAGTGACTATCAGCAATGTCGTTAGTTTAGTATTCTTGATGGGTTATATTTGCGATATGCCGACATTTGTAATCTAGTGTCATTGAGCTTAAGCATGTATCACTCTGATTATAAAGGGAAAACAAATGGCTAAAAAATTTTATGTTGTCTGGGTAGGGCGTGAAACAGGTGTATTCACCACTTGGGACAAAACCAAGCAGCTTGTCGATAAGTACCCAAAGGCAAGGTACAAATCCTTTCCTTCACGAGAAGAGGCGGAAACCGCTTTTAAGTCAGGTAAGAGCGCGGCGCCAAAACCGCAAGCTAAGGCTGGTGGAGCAAAAGTAAGTCCTAAAGTATCAGCAAAAGTGAAAGTGCCATTAACTGACTTTGACGTAAATATATACTGCGATGGTGCATGTGATCCTAACCCAGGAAGAGCGGGCTCAGGTATTGCTGTTTATCATAGCGACCAATTGGCTGAGCTCTGGTATGGATTATATAACCCGAATGGTACGAATAATACTGCAGAGCTGAACGCTTTACATCAGGCTCTATTGTTGGCTGATAGGGCATTGCAGCAAGGGAAAAGTGTCCATATTTTAAGTGATTCCCAGTATTCGATTAATTGTATTTCTGTCTGGGCTTATAGTTGGAAGAAAAAAGGCTGGAAACGCAAAGATCCGGGCGATATTAAGAACCTTGAGATCATTCAATCCGCACATGAGTTATATGACAAGCTTAAAGCCAAGGTGACGTTGTCACACGTTAAGGGCCATGCTGGTATCGAAGGCAATGAGCTTGCAGACCGCATGTCGGTATACGCGGTAGACCAAGCTGATACGGCATTTCATCAGTATAATGGTCAGTTAGATATCGAAGCGATATTGGCACTAAGAGCCGGGTAGTATTTAATATACTCGCTTGGGTTCATTGCTCTAGTTTATCCTTTCGTTATGAGCTTGGTGGCTTATTCTATTTACGTATGTTATTAGGTATGACGAAGATATTTTCTTTTCATTATTCTTAATAAATACGCGAAATGGAGTTCGTTAATGGTTAAACAAGCGGCAACCAAACGATTTAAGCACCTTCATGCATCAGATCTTCGAGGCATTGGCCAATTAGCGACTCAAGCGACAGTCAGTGCTACTCGGATCGCTGAAGGTGTTCATCAGTCTGTCTGGCGTACACTTGGGATGCCAAGTGGCGCAGCGCCAGACCGAACTCGTGGTGTTACGGGTTTTGTGTATAAAAATATTTATTCCATTACTGAGTTTTTAGGTAATGGTGTCGACAAAATACTTGAGAAACAACAGCCTTGGCTTGAATCGCTAGATGAAGATAAAACTGACACGCTTGAACGAATATCAGTGATATCTGCTCTAAATGGTGTAATGGGTGATAAGTTGGTAGAAAAAAAGAACCAATTTGCGATCCCAATGACCTTTTACTATCAGCAATCACCTTTGCAATTAGAAAATCTGAAACCGTTAGTTATTCCACAAGCAAAATGTAAAGTGTTGCTGATGATCCATGGCTTATGCATGAACGATCGACTATGGCAATGTGAGCGTGATGGGATCGAAGTTGATCATGGTCAGCAGCTGTCATCGACATTGGGTTATACCCCTGTTTATCTTCGTTATAATTCTGGTTTACATACATCGCAAAATGGTAGAGAACTCTCAGATTTACTTGAGCTATTTGTCAAAAACTGGCCGACCCCCATAGAGGAATTGTCTATTGTTGCCCACAGTATGGGGGGCTTAGTGGCGCGAAGTGCTGTTCACTATGCTAAGGCGCAGGCATTAGACTGGCCTAATATTGTAAAAAATATAGTCTTTCTTGGAACGCCTCATCAAGGTGCACCTTTAGAGCGCATTGGAAATAAATTCGGTGTGATCCTTAGTAAAACCCCGTACACAGCACCTTTTAATTTGCTCAGCAACCTTCGCAGTGCGGGGATCACCGATCTACGTTATGGCAATGTTGTTGATGAAGACTGGCAAGAAGTAGACCGCTTCCATAACAAACCGGATGAGCGACGCGGTGTGCCCTTACCGAAGGGTATTGCTTGTTTTGCTGTTGCGGCGGCAACAGCAAGCCAAAGGAGTTTGCTGGCTGAGCAATTAGTCGGAGATGGCTTAGTGCCGTTAAACAGTGCGCTGGGATGCCATTCAGCGACTGAACGTAATTTACTTTTTCTAGAGTCTTCGCAGAAAATTTTTTATGGTATTAATCACAATGAATTATTGAGTGATCCGAAGGTTACTCAGCAACTTGAATCATGGTTAAGCCAGTAATGTAGATACACTTCTTCTCCCCCTAGGAGCCCACTGCCTAGGGGTGCATATTTTTACTTATTTCTTCATAAGCTTTCATAATGGCATGATTTAGCTTTAAGTTACTGATTTTAATAACTGTGAACTCAGTACGGCCTCTTTCTTGATCTAACTCAATAGTAGTACCTGTTACCCCTTTAGGGTTATACCTTGCTTTTTATTAATGCATAAATTGGTCAATAACCACTTTAAAAGTAAGTATTTTACTTTTGTGCGGGTGATGAAGTGTGCCTGTTTTAGGAGGAGTTAGCAGTGAATGAATATCATATCAGTAGCTTGATTGTTTACGCCGCAGCCAAACAGAGTGAGCTGATAAAAGCAGCAATTGAAAACCTAAAAGGGGCGGAAGTACCTATACACAGTGAATCAGGAAAGATGGTTGTTACGCTGGAAGGAAGCAGCAAAAACGGGATCGTCGATCGTTTTAATGAAATAAAAGCCATGCCCGGTGTATTGGATACCACACTGATTTTCCACCAAATGGATGAACAATCTGAGCTTAAGGAAGCGTAAAATGACAATCAGTAGACGTAGTTTCTTAAAGGCAAATGCCACGGTAGCCGCGGCTGCCGCAGCAGGGCTGACTATACCAGTGTCGGTCACACATGCAGCGGGAGAAGATAAAGAAATTAAATGGGATAAAGCACCATGCCGTTTCTGTGGCACGGGCTGTAGCATACTTGTTGGGACGCAAAATGGTCGAGTGGTTGCGGCGCAAGGTGATCCGGAGTCGCCCGTAAATAGAGGCCTTAGCTGTGTTAAGGGGTACTTCCTACCTAAAATTATGTACGGGAAAGATCGCCTAACTCAACCGTTGCTTAGAAAGCGAGATGGGGTATATCACAAAGAAGGGGAGTTCACCCCAGTCAGTTGGGATGAAGCCTTTGATGTAATGGCAGACAAGTTTAAGTCAGCCATGAAAGATAAAGGGCCAAGTGGTATTGGCATGTTTGGCTCTGGTCAGTGGACGGTGTGGGAAGGGTACGCAGCGGCGAAGTTGTATAAAGCGGGCTTCCGTTCTAACAATATCGACCCGAATGCTCGTCACTGCATGGCATCGGCTGTTGTTGGTTTTGGCCGTACCTTCGGTATGGATGAGCCGATGGGCAGTTATGACGATTTAGAGCATGCGGATGCGTTTGTGCTTTGGGGCGCGAACATGGCAGAAATGCACCCGATCTTATGGACTCGTCTAGCCGACAGACGTTTATCGAATGATAAGGTGAAGGTAGCTGTCCTATCAACCTATACACATCGAACTTATGAACTGGCTGATAACCCGATTATCTTCAGTCCTCAGACTGACTTGGCCATTTTGAACTTTGTTGCTCACTATATTATTTCTAATAATAAAGTGAATAAAGCGTTCCTTGAAAAGCACGTTAATATCCGTGAGGGAGTGACCGATATTGGTTATGGGTTGCGTCCGTCTCACCCATTAGAGCAAGCCGCAAAGAACCCAGGTAGTGGCGATTCGACGCCAATGAGCTTTGAAGACTACGCAAAGTTTGTATCAACTTACACGGCAGAATATGCGTCTGAAATATCGGGTGTACCGATTGATCAACTTAATGAGTTGGCAGAATTGTACGCAAACCCTGATATCAACGTTGTCTCTTACTGGACGATGGGGATCAACCAACATACACGTGGTGTGTGGGCAAATAACCTGATTTATAACATCCACCTGTTAACAGGTAAGATCTCTAAACCTGGTTGTGGGCCTTTCTCACTAACCGGTCAACCATCAGCTTGTGGTACTGCTCGCGAGGTAGGTACTTTTGCTCACCGCTTACCTGCCGATATGGTGGTGATGAACCCGAAACACCGTGAAATATGTGAAACCCAATGGAATATTCCTGCTGGTACCATTCCACCTAAGCCGGGCTATCATGCGATTTTGCAAGATCGTATGCTTAAAGACCGTAAGCTCAATGTGCTTTGGGTAATGTGTAACAATAATATGCAAGCAGGGCCTAATATTAATGAAGATCGCCTGCCGGGCTATCGTGATCCTGCAAACTTCATTATTACTTCGGATCCCTATCCAACAGTAACGGCAATGGCGTCAGACTTGATTTTACCAACAGCAATGTGGGTAGAAAAAGAAGGTGCCTACGGTAATGCAGAGCGTCGTACCCAATTCTGGCGTCAGCAGATTTCACCACCAGGCGAATCTAAATCAGATCTTTGGCAAATCATGGAATTCTCAAAACGTTTCAACGTTGAAGAAGTGTGGCCAGAGGATTTGATTGCTAAAAAACCTGAATTGAAAGGCAAAAATCTATATGACGTTCTGTTTAAGAACGGCAAGGTCGATAAATTCAGTAATGATGAACTAGCCGCTGATCAGCTAAATGATGAATCTCGTGATTTTGGTTACTACGTTCAGAAAGGCTTGTTTGAAGAATACGCCTATTTTGGTCGCGATCATGCCCATGATTTAGCCCCATTCGATACCTACCACAAAACCCGTGGCCTACGTTGGCCTGTTGTCGATGGCAAAGAAACAGTGTGGCGTTATTCAGAAGGTTATGACCCTTACGTTAATAAAGGTGAAGCATTTTCTTTCTACGGTAAGCCAGATAAGAAAGCGGTGATTTTTGCCCTGCCTTATGAGCCACCTGCTGAAGCACCCGATGCAGAATATGATCTATGGCTATCGACAGGCCGAGTGTTAGAGCACTGGCACACTGGTTCGATGACTCGCCGCGTACCAGAACTATACCGTTCATACCCAGATGCCGTTGTTTACATGCACCCGCTTGATGCTAAGAAGCGAGGCTTACGCCGTGGAGATGCTATCAAACTGGTTTCTCGTCGTGGCGAAGTTTCAAGCCATGTTGAAACCCGTGGTCGTAACCGCGTACCACAAGGGCTTGTTTACATGCCGTTCTTTGATGCTGGACAGCTAACGAACAAGGTAACACTGGATGCCACTGACCCTATTTCGAAAGAGACTGACTTTAAGAAATGTGCGGTGAAAGTAGTAAAAGCATAACGGAATTTAATAAGAATTGGAGCCAAAAATGAAGGGTAAGTATGTTGTATCTGCACTGCTCGCCGCAGTGGTAAGTGTTGCAGCATTCGCCGAGGTTACCTCGCTACGTGGCGATCAGCCGATTGGTGATAACAATGAGGTGGTGGCGATCAAGCAAGTGTCTAAAATGCAAGGGCGTCTTGGGTTAGATTTTGTTCATCAACCGCCGCTTGTTCCGCATGCAACGGAGCATGTGCAGATGAACCCAAGTAATAATGGGTGTTTAGCATGTCATGATGTCGATAAAACACGTCGTACAGGCGCACCTCGTGTTAGTCCAACGCATTATATGGACGCTAATAATAAGATATTGTCAGAAATTGCACCTCGCCGATATTTTTGTTTGCAGTGCCATGTGCCTCAAGTTAATGCTGAACCAATCGTTGAAAATACATTCGAGCCGATTGGTAAGTTCGGTAAATAGGGGGATGTATGGGAGATAAGCGACCAGGTATTATCCAGCGATGCTGGCAGTGGTTTCGTAAACCTAGCCATTTTGCTATTGGAAGTATCTTAACAGTCGGTGTGATTGCAGGTGTTGTTTTATGGGGGGGCTTTAATACTGCAATGGAAGTCGCCAATAAAGAAAGCTTCTGTATTGGCTGTCATGAAATGGAAAATACCGTGTATCAGGAATACATGGGTACGATTCATTACACCAACAGCAGTGGCGTTCGAGCAACCTGCTCAGACTGCCACGTCCCTAAAGAGTGGGGGCCAAAAATGGTGCGTAAGATCCAAGCCAGCAAAGAGCTTTATGGCAAATTAGTTGGAAAGATCGATACACCGAAGAAGTTTGAAGAACATCGCTTTGAAATGGCTTCCAGAGAGTGGGCACGAATGAAAGACAATGACTCTCAGGAGTGCCGTAATTGCCACAATTTTGAGTATATGGATTTCAGCACCCAAAGAACGATAGCTGCTTCAATTCATAGTCAGGCGGAAATGGATGGGAATACCTGTATTGATTGTCATAAAGGTATTGCTCACCAGTTACCGAAAGGGCATACGATAGAAAACGCGATCTAGTTTCATTTTCGGTGTAAAAAAATCCTCTGTAGCGAGAGCTGCAGGGGATTTTCTCAATTAATCTAGCCGGATAATATAAACCTCGCTGGCGTTAAATTGATGGTAAGAGTAATGTACAGATATAGTCAGAATATAATTGATGATAATATAAAATAATACGGTTAATAAGTTACTGGTAGAGTCTGATTAATGCTTCGTGGGCTTTCGTATGTGCATATATTTATTTTCAGCAGGCTTTAATATTCAACGGATAGGATTATTATGAACATTCTAATAACTGGCGCTACGAGTGGTATTGGCTACGAACTAGCAAAGCTATTAGCAAAAAAAGGACATGTTGTTGTTGCAACAGGACGGAATCTGGACAAATTAAATGAGCTAAGTACAGCAGTAGGCTGCCATACTTTACAAGCAGATTTAAGTTGTACTGAACAAACGCTTGAAATGTTTAAGCTAGCGCATCAGCATTTAGGTGAAATGGACGTCCTTATTAACAATGCAGGAATGATTTCAAGAAAGTGCTCTATTGATGAATTTACCCTCGAAGAGTTTGAGGATCAATACGCTATAAACTTAAGAGCGCCTGCACTCTTATGCCGCGAAGCACTGAAAGTGATGAAGCCGCTAAACTCTGGTCACATCATTAATGTCGTCAGTACTGTTGCTAAACGTGCGAACGAAACAATGAGCATTTATACTGCGATGAAACAAGGGCTAGCAGGGTTTAGCTCAATCTTAATGAAAGAAGCTCAGCCACATGGAATTAAAGTCACTTCATTGTTCCCCGGTGGAACAGATTCTAACTTTAGAGTTGCTGACCGGCCTGAATATATGTCACCAGAAAGTGTTGCTAAAACAGTGGCTTGTATCCTAGAGCTGCCGGATGACATTGTTATGCATGAAATGACATTCCGACCTAAAGTCGAACTAGAATAGTTTTTTCTTGGCTTTGCTAATTAATTTGGCAAAGCCAGTTTACTAATGACATTAAGCCACAAATTCTAGCCTCAGTTTATTTATTACGACTACTGTCTTCTGTGGTGGCGTAAAATTGCTTCCTATTCACCGTTATTCTCTATGCATTAACTGTGTGAGTGTCTGTATTCTTATTGAACAAATTCATGTTGTGCATTTGTATGGTTTTAACGGTTACGTATCATGCAATGGTTTACAATTAACGATTCATTTATTGAACTTACTGAATTTACAAATTGAAACTTCTTTGGTGCTTTTTTAAGTACTTACTCTATTTGCAAGCGTATATTTCTTAGTGTTTGTTTTTTTAATTTCACTGGTTTGCGAAAAATGAAAAAGAATACCTTAAAATATACAGCGCTTAGTGTAGCAATCGTTGCTGCATTAGCGGGATGCGATAATAACAATAATACTAACGAAGTAAAAAACGAAATTGCATCTATTGCAGAATGTAAAACATTTGAACCTACACCAGCCGTTATTGTAAAAGGTGAGAATGACCAATTGACTCACCAAACCATCACGATCGGTGCGACAGGTGATATGCATGGTCGTATTTTTGCTTACGATTACGCACTTGATGGCGTTGATGTGAATGCCGGTTTCACCAAAATTGCGACTTTATTGCATGAAGAGCGCGAAAATAACGAAAACTTCTTAATGATCGACCTTGGCGATACTGTTCAAGGTAACTCTGCTGAACTATTTAATAACGAACCGTTACACCCAGTTGTTGAGACTATGAACTTCATGGATTACGACTTGTGGGTACCGGGTAACCATGAGTTTGATTTCGAGCGTGCTTTTCTTGATCGTAATTTAGAGGGCTTTAATGGCTCGGTAATTTCTTCAAATGTTGTATGGGACAAAAATGCGACTGACTGCCAATCTAATGGTGAAGAAGTTCCATTCCTACGTGGTTACCAAATTTTTGATGTAAACGGTGCTAAAGTTGCGGTGATCGGTCTGACACCATCATGGGTTAAAGTCTGGAACGCGTCCAACCCTGAAAACTTCCGTAACTTAGATTTTAAAGACGAGCTTATCGCTGTTGAAGAAACAGTTAATGCGGTTATTGGTGAGTACCAGCCTGATGTCGTGATTGGCGCATTACACTATGGCCGTAAAGAGCATGATCGTGGTGTTCATGAAATTGCATCAAAACTGGCTGATAAATTTGATGTGATCTTCATGGGGCACGAGCACGCTCGCTTCATTGAGCAAGTCGAAAAAGGTGCCGATATTGCGGCTGAAATGCCAAATATTTCTGTTGATGCTGGTAACGAAGTAGAAGATAAAACGAAGTCTGGTGTTTACAACGCTGAAAATCGCCATGAGAAAGTAAAGATTATTGAGCCGGGCAACTGGGGTTGGGCATTAGCAAAAGCTGAAATCGAACTAGAAAAAGATCAAAACGGTAAATGGCAGATTGTTGATACAACCATGTCAAACCGTACTGTTGCCGATGTGAAAGAAGATGCAACATTGCAAAAAGAAATGCAGCATGTTCATGATGCCTCTGTTGTTGATGCAAACATCAAAATTGGTGAAGTCATCGGCAACTTTACCAATGCAGCTGGTGGCTTTGCGGATGAAGCTGTAGGTGAAGAACAACACTTAAGCAGTGAAGGACTACGTTTATATACAACTATTCAWACAGGTAAATTGTATGACACTCCATTGACTGATCTGATCAACCAAATTCAAATTAACAAAATTGAAGACAAGGTGGTTGACGCCGATGGTAACCCTATAAAAGTAGATGTATCGGCCGCTGCGTTATTTTCAGATGCATCAAACTTGTTTGATGGTCAAGAGTTCCGCAAAAAAGACAGTGCTAACCTTTACATGTATGACAACCAGTTAGTGGCCGTTAATATTAAAGGTGACAAGCTAAAAGAATACATGGAATGGTCTTACGGCTACTTTAATACGTATCAAGAGGGTGATTTGACGGTTTCATTTAACCCTGCCATTCCATCATATAACTACGATATCTTTGATGGCGATATTCATTATACCGTTGACCTAAGTAAAGAGGTTGGTGAGCGAATTGAGATATCTCAGATCCGTGGTGGCGATTTTAATGAGTCAGACACATATGTGTTGGCTATTAATGATTACCGACTAGGTACACCTATGCTGAAAGTAGGGTGGATTTCTGAAGATGATGTGATTTGGGATTCTTCTGCAGAGCCTGTTTACGCTGTTCGCGATATGCTGACAGAGTACGTTGCTGAAACTGGCGTTCTTGACCGTAGCAAGTTTGAAAATACCAACTGGTATATTACTCAATACGGCCCATCAAATGCCAACGGTGACGTTGCCGCTGAGCAGAAGGGCGATATCCTTAAACTTCGTGAAGATGGCGCAGATGGTGAGGCACTTTGGAGCCGACTGCAAAATAAAGAGGTTTGTGTGATGCGTTCAGGACCAGGCGCTCGAAATTCAATTAACGTGTCTATGAATATCACTGACGAGAATACTTGGTTTGTAAATCCAAACCATAAGCCTGATGCGACGAAAGATGAGTTATACAACGGTTGCGTTTATACAAATCAACCAAATTAAGAGCGTAGCTAAGTAATATAAATAAAGA
>NZ_JAKJSJ010000041.1:0-61542 GCF_050336715.1 Photobacterium makurazakiensis | reverse complement strand
CTGATATGTATGTAATATTAAAATATCCTTTTATAAAGGGTAGTATTGGATTTATATTCTTAAATATTACAATCATTACTTTACAGCAGTACAATGTTGTTATATCCCTAATCATAAACCTTGTGGTTTTTATATTAAATGGGGATATATGTAAGGTGTTTAAACCGATAAAGGAAGCGACCCATCGGCCGATCTCAATTTCACCGCCCACAGCCACCAACACTATCTTTCCATTCTTCAACGGCTGTTCGTAACCATCTTAGTGGCATGAGTGTAACTGGGTCGGGGAAGCCTCGGTTTTGTCGCCACTTGTAGATTGTTGCTTTGCTGCTGACGTGGAACATTTCCAACACTTCCTTATGGCTGATCAGTTGTAGTGATGACAGTGCATCTAAGGTTGATATCGGTTCAGACGTTTCGGATGATTGCTCTTGATTATTATCAGATTTCAACTGTGACGGCGTCACGTTAATGTCTGATTTAACGCAGTAAGAGACATCAACAGTGGGGTAGTTAGTGTAATTATACATTTTTAGGCTCCTTATCTATCTCAAACCATGCGATCCCGCCGTCGGTTTCTATTTCACCGGTTGCTCCGCAGTCTAAACAGGTTACTTTGTCACCATCGTAAACCCACTCATCGTTGCCTTGAACGGTGGTAACTTCAATTTTGTTACCATTACAGCTGGCGCAGTTAAGCCACGATAGTCGTAACGTTTTACTCATCACTTATTCCTCTTGTTGGTGGCCAATAGGTAACCGAGATAAAACACAACGCATCCGGTGGAATAGATAAATGCAGGTAAATGATCCATCATGAAACCTCCGTTGCTATCGGTTGCAAAAGTGGGTCGAAAAGTCGGACTCGGTTAGTGGTATGCCAACAACGGGCATCGCCTTTGAATAAACCACCTTCTTTTAAATTAGCGCAGCCATTGGGAAGGGGTTCTCCACAGTATTTACAGTTACCCAACTTTTCTTTAACTACGGGAATGTCGGCATGAACGCGGTGAATTAATAACTGCAATGCTTCGGCTTGTTTGCACGGCGTACCTGGTAGAGAAAAGAAAGTACAAATCTCATAAAGGGTGTCGATTATCTGTTGAAGCAATCCCGAGCGTATTACAAATTTTGATGAGCAGAAGCCGCCAGTTCGTATGTTGATTATTATGATGTTGTGTCGTGGTTCCCGTATAGGTGAAACCCGCAAAGCACGATGGAGTATTATCAGCTTTACTTGTAAGCAGCGGCTTTGGCAAGTGAATGGGCATATTGGGTTCGTCGCTATGGGTTAGACAGACTAGTGGGGCTGGGTTTTTATACGCTAAGACTGAAATAAGTTGAGACATTTTACTCAAGCATCATATTAGAATTATCTGCACTCGATCGTTATCATGGCTGAAAGGTTTGATTTTGTGAATGATTGAGATGTTGATACCATTCGGGCTTAAAGAGAATCAAATATTTCATGTCGAAAGTGTTCCTAATGGTCTTGCATGCGGTTGCATTTGTCTGGAATGTCGGCAGCCTTTGATTGCAAAGAATCAGGGAGAGCGCAGGCGTCCCCATTTTTCGCACGCAAAAGATACTGAGTGTTATGATTATCATGCGATGACGTACTTACATCAGTACGCACAGCAGCTTATAGAGTCTGAGTGCAAGATAGTACTGCCAGAGTTTTCTCATACCCCTAAAATCAAGCTCAAAGATGGTTCATCTATAACAGGTGAGACATTTACAATTCCAGAGATAGAAACTTCATTAGATAATATCCAAAGTGAGTATTCATGGAATCAATTTAGAATCGATAGTTTTGCAACTTTAAAAGGGCGTTCTTTATTTATCGAGATCACGGTTTCTCATGATAATACACCTGAAAAAATTTCAGCCATAGAAAAAGCAGAACAGCCAGCAATTGAGATAGTTTTAACTAGCTTATATGGAACCGATGAGCTCTATGATGATAAAGCAATTCGTTCCGCCGTATTTAATTCTAAAAATGCTAAGTGGATACATCACCCCAGAGCGATGGAGTTCTTAAAGCCATTGTATGCAAAGCTTCAAGAGGAAGCTGACAGGTTGAATTATGAGATCATTCAACGTCAAAAGGCTGAACTAGCTAGGCAGCGAATTGAAGAAGAAAAAGAGAGGGTTCGATTAGAAAGGCGTGAAGAAGCTAAACAACAACTACGTTCAAAACTTGATGCAGATCTATCATGGTTAAATAGCTTATCTAGTGGATGGATAAATGAATATGAAAACTCTAAGCGTAAGCTAGTTCCCTTATTACCTAAATGGGTTGATCTAGAAACTGTAGATTGTCTAATCGGAATAAGGATCGATGGATATTGGATCTTCAATTGTTGTTGTGAACATTGGCAGGCGCTCATTCTCAGTTTTTTGTATAAAAATGGGATGGATAGAGCGTTTAATGCTAACGATGTGAAAAAGTTTGTTGTGAAGTTTGCTGGTATAAATGAGCATATGAACCGTCTAAACATTGCACAGTATGAAGCTAGGCAAAAAGCTTTAGCTAAAGGCTCACAATCAAACTGGAGAGGAGCCTGGTATTTAACATGGGAGGAAAACGAAAGGATAATCTCTCCCTATTATGCCGTTTTAAGTTATTTGGAGCATTTAGTGGCTTGTGATGTTCTTAGTCGTAGCAGAGACTTAAAGTCTTTTTACTTAAAAGATCACAAACTGAATGACTATGAGTTAAGAATTAATTCTGAACCTCAAGCGGAAGAGGAGAGAAAAAGGTTACGAGAGGAGCGTGCAATGTTATTGATTGAAGATCAAGAGCGCTTAGATAGAGAGCAAAGAGAGTTGATTGAGCGGCGTAAGGTGCTAACAAAAGAGCTTCAACAAAAGCGAATCGTAGCTATGATAGAAGCGGATAAACTTGTTTTTCAAGAACATGATGGTGAAGGTTTAAGGTGTAATAGATGTTACTTTATCTCCCCTAACTCTACTTTAATTCGGGATGCTGAGTCTGAGTGTCCTAAATGTGGACAAGTTAGTAAATTACAACCTGAGAAGATTACAAAAGAGTACATAGAAACAGCGATTCATAGATATCGATGTAGTGTATGGCCGAGAAAGAGTTTAGAGTTATTACCTGAATGTGATTTTTGAATATATGTTCTATGATGACATTTAATAATGTAGTGGTACGGTGAGTTTGGTCACTTAGTTAGAGGTGATATCTTAATCGCCAATGCTCGCTCTTACATCTGCAATCGTGATAAACAGTTTGTTTTCAGAATCTTGAAATGCAGTGAATCCATATTTTTCGTAAAAGTCTTCTGCACCATCTTTAGCGTCAACGATAACAACAGGGAATGCTACAGTTTCACTGGCCATAAGCAACTTTCGAAGCGCATCAATAAGCAACCATTCGCCATAGCCATTACCTTTGTATCGTTGATCAACTGCAAGCCTTGCGATTAAGCCGCCAGAGCTGGCATTATGATGCTTCTTTTGTAGTTTCGCTGGTAGTGATGTTAAATCCATTAGTGTCATAGTAAGCGTGTAATAGCCGACAACATGCTCGGTACAGTCTACATCCTCAAGTACAAATGTACGGGTGTTATCTTTCTTGGCTTGTTGACTCGCCATGATTTTCAAATAATTGTTTAGAGCATCAATACCACAATCAAAACGATGACGGGCATGCTTAGTTTTGTCTAATTGTACCGTCTTCATTATTACGTTTTTTCCTTGTAACGAGCTGCCGCCTGCTGCAGTCGCGCATTAGGTTTAGCTGGTTCGTCAAGAGCATCCATGAGCATCATGGCATCACGTTGACTTAGTTTAAGTGCTCGTTCACGTTCCATAATCTGTTTCGCTTTTTCAACAGCGGCACTAAGAACAAATGAGTTAATACTAGACATGCCAGCGATAGCAGTGGCTTGTGATAGTAATTCTTGGGTATCAATGTCTACACGGGCAGTGATACGTGGTAGTGCAGTAGCCATACAAACCTCCATTGAGTGTCAAAGTGGCACATTTAAAGTATGGCATGGTTGCTACTGATTGGCAATTGTTGTGTCACTTTGGCACGCGGATAACAATGCTATCAAGGTGATGCGTTACACTCGGCGGTTTTGGTATGGAGTCCGGTGCGCTTGGCTGCTTCAGTGGGGCACACCTAATTGCAGGCGTTATACGTTTCCCAGACATCATATTAATGCTTAAAGGATATTGTGTAGAATACGGACTCATCTAAACATCATATACGTGAATTTTAAATGGACAAAATTACAGAAAAAGCGGTCAATACGGTTGTTGAAAAATACAATCCGCATGCTGTGATTATTTATGGGTTGGCTTGTTTGTTTACGTAGTATTCTTGGGTTTCGTGTCGGGCAACTTATGGCGGCGTTAGTTAATATTAAGGTTCACACACATTTAAAGGTTGGAGGATCTATGAAAGGTAAAGGAAAGTGTCTATGTGGCTCTGTTAAGTTGGAAGTAGAGTATGCCAGTAACGAATTGGCGGCCTGTCATTGTAGTATGTGTAGAAATTGGTCTGGCGGCCCAATGTTAGCCATTGATTGCGCTGATTCAGTTAAAATATCAGGTGAATCAAATGTTGTTAGGTATCAGTCATCAGAGTGGGCGGAAAGAGGTTTCTGCGGTAAATGTGGTACACATTTATTTTACTTTTTAGTGCCAAGTAATCAGTATCACCTTCCTGTTGGGTTATTGATGTCGGAGGATGACTACAAGCTAACTTATCAAATATTCATTGATGAAAAGCCAGAATATTACGAGTTTAAAAATGAAACGAAAAATATGACTGGTGCGGAAGTTTTTGCCCACTTTGAAAGTGGAGAGTAAGCAGCTAGCAAAGCGTTAGCTGTATATAGTCATCAAGGGAGTTCCTCGCCAGTAAAGCTATAGAATTTACCTATGTCAGAAGGTTGGACTTTAGTGATTAGCTTGAATAGTTGCTGGCACACATAATCAGCGATGAATAGTTTTTCTGGGGGTACGTTCTTTTGAAAAGGCTGTGATAGGGCGTGTCAGTAGTACCGGGGTGAAATGCTAAAACACAGCAGTTAGGTAATTTGAACTTCCACTCAATACCTATGGTTTTGATTGCCATATTCAGTGCTGCTTTTGAACAACGATAGCTAATCCATCCTCCGATTTAGTTATCTTCGATACTCCCGATACTCCCGATACTCACGGACAGTGAAATAAAATAAGTTTGTTGCTTGGCCTTTAGGTGAGCTGAAAAGTGTTTTGCTAGTAATAGCGTAGCTAAGGTGTTTGAACTCAAGTTCTGGTTAAAGAACTCAGGTGTAAATTCATTGACTGACCTTTCAGGCTTATGGGCATTGTCGTGTAGAAAACCTGTCGTGTTAATCTACATGTCGAGATTCGAAACTCGACGGTTGCTAGTTGGAAACTAAGGTCAAACAAAAAGCCCAGAAACATCATTGTTTCTGGGCTTTATTATTTAAAACGGATTTAATTAAGCTTGCACTTAAGTAGCGGTTAAATCATTTTTTCAATCGGTTTCCAACGAGCAACATCGGCTGGTAGCTTAATGCCTTGCGAAGCCAGCAGGTTAATCCGAGCTAAATAAGCGGCGCCGTGCATAAGGTGTTTTGCAACATCAGCAGCTTGGCGGTTTGCATAATCATCTAAATAGCTACCTTTCGCCCATGCATTGAACGCACCAAGAGCAGGGCCCGCCCAGATTTGATAGTCCATTTCACGACCCGCTTCACCGGTGTTTGACCAACGGCTGGAAAGACCAAGATACCAACGGAAAATCAATGCCATCTTACGTTTAGGGTTGCCTTCGGCTCGAGTAATCTGCTTTGGATCGCGCTCGTTAAAGTGCGCAACTGTGCCAGCCCAAATGTCATCGAGTGTAGAGCGGAAGACCTGAGTCTCCAGCTTATGGCGCTCGTCTGCAGGGATCGATTCAATAGAATCATAGCGAGTGTAAATTTCATAAAGCTTATTCGCCCGCATAGGGAAGAGCGTACCGCGTTTAACAACTTGTAATTTAACACCCATTTCAAACATGTCGGCAGCGGGTGCCATGGTGACGTCGGCCATTTCAGTGGTCGAAAGCAGTTTACGAGTATGCTCACTCGCGCCCGCTTCAATACATGCTTGGTTGACAGAACCTGTGACAATGTAAGCTGCACCCATATTAAAGGCTGCGAGTGCCGCATCGGGTGTGCCAACACCGCCGCCAGTACCGACACGAAGCGGTGTCTTGTATTGGTATTTCGCTTGAATCTCTTCTTTTAGTGCCAAGATGGTTGGTAATAACGTCACCAGAGGGCGGTTATCGGTATGACCACCCGAATCCGCTTCAGCGGTAATATCGTCAGCCATAGGAACGAGCTGTGCTAATTCCATTTGTTCTGGTGTGATTCGACCTTCATCCACCAAACCTTGCAGCATTTTAGCAGGTGCAGGTTCCATGAATTTGCTCGCCACTTCGGTACGGCTTACTTTAGCGATAACTTTGTTAGCAATAACAATATCGCCTTTTTGATCTCGGCTTAGGCCAGCAGCGCGGTATTGTACAATTTGCGGTGTTAGGCCTAAGAACGCAGATGCCTCTACAGTACGTACTTTATGTTTTAGGAATAGCTCAACGCTGCCACGCTCAAGTGCTGGTTCGCTTGGACTGTGGATCAAGTTAAACGCGTAAGGGCCGTTAGGCAGCGCTGCTTGAATACGGTTGATCGCTTGTTCTACACGTGAAGGGATGAGCCCCGCAGCGCCAAATGAACAAAGGATGCCAGCCTGGCCGAGAGCAATGACTAGTTCCTCAGAAGAAATACCGTTTGCCATTGCACCTGCGTAGTAGGCATATTTCACGCCATGTACACGACAAAAATCACTGTCACCAAGGCTTTGTGTGCCAAGTGCTGGCGCAAATGCACTGACTGGGTGTGTACTGTTAGCGCTTGCGCTATCACCAGAGGTCAGTTCTGCCTCTTGGCTTACCCCAAGCCCTTTTTCAGGGTGATTGATGACGTAGCAGCCACGGCTCAGATCTTTTAATACTTTAGCCATTGCTTCGGTATTGAATTGAGTAGCACTTTCTTCAACTTGCCATGGCCAAGGAGAAAGCTTTTCGTTATTTAGGGTTGTTTGCGTTGTCATGTTCTAATCCTTAACTCAAGCTTCTTCGATACAAATAGCGATGTCTTTTACTTCGTAAATGCGTAGGCCGTCTTTACTCAAGTTGGCGTCACCAATAATAATGCGCTTACCGTCTTCATCTTTAATTGCTGTGATGTGTACATCGAGCGACATTTGCTTGTTCAGTGGGTTGATTTGACCACGGTATTTCCATTTCACTTCCGATTGGATTTGACCAAATTTAGGTGAGCGGAAACCAGCACCAAGATCTTTGTTTAGGGCGTAGGTCTGCATTAGCTCAATTATCGCCTCAACACCTAATGAACCTGGCATAACAGGATCTTGATGGAAGTGGAACTGGAAGAACCAATCACTTGGGTCGATAGTGCGCTCAGCGTATAAGTAACCTAAGCCTTCTTTACCGCCATCACTGGTGATTTGCACGGTATCAATGAAGTTCAAGCGACCGCCAGCAAGCTGGTAGTGCGGTTGTTTCTCACCGGTTGCAGAGGTTGGTGCGTTGAAGTAACGGCTCGTTTTATCAAGCAAGTCAATCGTCACATCTGGCGTACGATTATTATCAACATGCCAAGGGTGGGTAACTTTACCGTTATCAAGGCCAAGTTGATCTTTCAGTGCCGCGCCTTTGAAGTAACCAAATACCGCAGTACCTTGATAGAAAGGAACACCATCTGTACTTAGCTCAAAACTGAAGCTCTGAACGATGTTGGTGCCCATCATAACGGTTGAAAGCAGGCGAGAATCATTAACGATGGTTTTACCGCGTAAATCAACCTTGCGTAGCATCTTGCCGCTTCCATCAAGGTTACGGAAGAATAGCTCTTCACCAGGGAAGCCAAGGGTTGTGCCCATGTAACCAGAAATGAAGCCGTTTGGTTGCAGAGATATCTCCATCAATACCGAATAAGGCATCAATGTTTGATGGCTGTTCTCGTCAAAGTACCATGCGTTTTCAGGCACTTCGTATTCTGCAATACATGATGATGGTGTTTTGAAATCACCACGTGTGCCATTAACTTCAATAACGCGAGTTGTTAGCTGCAAATCACCACATGGAGTACGAGGTGGGATCATACCGCGGTAAATTGAGAAGTCAGGGCCGAAACACTTTTCAATATCACCCGTCGCAAATTCAAACATGTGGTACGGCGTAAACGGTACTGTGTCTGGGGTGCGATTTGGGTAATCAGGCGTAATCGGTGCTTCTACGTGTTGTAGCGGGATCACACCTTTATTGGTCGCGGTTGCTAAATCGGGGATTTGCGCCATCAACGGGGCATTCGCCGATGCTGCTTTACTCACATTCGCTTCCGGTGTGCCTGTAACTTCAACGTCAAGTGCTACTTCAACTTGTGCTGGCGAATCTTCGACAACGTAATCTGATGAGCCAAGGTAACGCGTACATTCCTCTTCTTCACGGATCATCACACCAAGATTTTGGAAGTCCACCACGACTTTGCCATCAAGCAGTATATCGATATTGGCTTTGGCATATGGGCGAGGGCTCAAACCAATTTCTGTCACTTCCATACGGTAAGTTAATACCGCAGATTGTGGCAGTACTTGACCACGGCAGCGTACTTTTTGTGGCGCGTTTTCAAGCGGCTGGAATCGACCATTTTGTACTTGGGTGTGCATACCTAGGTACATCATGTAGAACTGGAGTAATTGACCACAGCCTTCTGCCATCAATGAGCCCGCCATCACGGAATCATCTTTGAAGTGACAAGGGAAGTACCAGTGTTCAGGCTCTAGTTGTTTATGACCTTCTATCAAGCCAAGTCCCCACGCGCCACCTTGTGGTTCAACGCGGCTTACTTGCTCAATCATCATGAATTTTTCAGAACTAAAGCACAATGAAGGTTGATGGCGATCAGAGATATGACTGTCACCAAAACAACCTGCAATGTTGGCGCTTAGCAAGTTATGCAGCGTGTGGTAGTCGAACTGTGTTTTCTGGCAATGCAGTAACGGGTTAAAGTGCTGCTTCATTGCTAGGTTACGCGCTTTAATTTCGTCTTCAGTGCGGATAACGCCTTTACCGTCAGCAAGTTCTTCATCGGTAAAGAAACCTGCACAGCCGTTGTCCATTTTCAGGATCATCTTATCGCCAACAAAACATTCGTACGAGAAGAAGAACAGCAAAGTATCGCCATTACGGGCGAAGTGATTAATCGAGATGTCGTAACGTAGTGTGTCTCCACCGCGCGGTAAATCACCAAGGAAGGTCAGGGTACAATCGAGCAGGCGGTATACACGCTCGCCTTTGTTTTCAAAGTCGATACCTAAGTAGCTGATCAGCATTAAATCACACTGACCTGACTCAACGGCAACTGCCCAAGGAATTTGTCCATCAACTAAGTAAGGCGCATCGACAGGAATGTCATATTCCGTTGTCATGGTACTTGGTTTGTATTCCAGCATAGTCGCGTCAAGTTTAGTAACACGAGAAACCAAGAGGTAATCCGTGGTTGGCAGCCTTACGCGGCGTGAGTAGTTATCGATAATGGCGTAATCAGGGCCAAAGACATTAGCAATATCACCTTCAGCATATTCAACCAAATCATCGTAATCCCAAATACATGGTTTACGAATAGGTTTTACTGGTGCTGCGTAAGCGTTAACTGGCTCGACGGCTGGTGTTGTTGCATTGGCAAATGTCGATGCAGGCACGGGCTGTGGGTTATAGCCCGCTTCCATTTGTGCTGTCACTTCATTGAGCTGTGCTTTTAGTAAAGCATCAGCCATTTTCAACCCTTGCTCACGATTTTGTAAGAAGGCTTGGTGAACTTGTTGAGCCAGTTGTTGGTTCTCGATAAATGCCGCTTGCTGCGATGATGCAGGGCTGTTTGTCTGAGTGTTCTGGCTGTTATTAGCGGATAGGACGTTGGTCATATTGCTTGGAATTCCTGTAATCGGCGCTTGGCGTGTTGTGGCCAAAATCGGGGATACGGATGGTTGTGAATGCTGCTGTGTCTGCTGCTGTAGCGGCATGACTTGCTGAGGTGTTGGCTCTGGCAGCGAAGGCGCTATAGGGTTGAACACTGGCTTATGCGGTTTAATTCGCGGTGCAGTATTGGCCACTTTTTGTTGGATAGACGCTATCTCTGCGAGTTCGCCAGTGACTATGTGTTGGTAGATGTCACGGCCACCAAGTGTTACTTGCTTGATGAGCTGGCGTTTATTGTCGTTTGCCAGTTCATTGCTTAGGCGAGTGTTTAACGCTTGCGTTTCGGCTTGCGACTGCGAAACGAGCAGTTGCGAACATTGGTTTTCACTCACACTGGTAACAATGGCTGCTTTGGTCGGCTCGTGCGTTGCTGTGTGATTTAATGTAATTAAACCATGCAGTAAGCTCGCCATGCCTGAAGCGGCAAAGCTATGACCTAAACGTTGATTGGCGTATGTTGGCTTAACGGTGTGCAGTGGTAACTGTAATACCTCAGTGCTGTCTGGGGCTTGGTTAATTTCCAATACCTTGATGGCAGAGACTGGTACACCCGTCGATGTTAACAAGCGGTCAGTGACAGTGTGACTTTGACTGGTAGCACTAAAGCCTGATGCTGTGATTTCACCGTATGAGTGCGAGCCAGAGTTAGAACTTGCATCTGTCAGTACGACAGCGCCAGCACCTTCACCGACGTGCCAACCTGAATCTTGTACTGTGTTGGCAATAGGGCGAATGCTGTTTTTCAAGATCACTTGCTCAGCACTGCCACTTAAATCAACCGCGGCAATTACAACAGCATCAAGCGATTCTTGGCTCATGAGGTTTTCAGCTACATCAATACAACGCGCGACAGATTGCTCGGCAGCAGAAATGGTGAAAGCAGGGCCGTTAAAATCCCATAGGGAAGCAATACGCGACGCCATGATGTTGCCGATGAAGCTGGTGTACTGGTTCAGCTTGGCTGCATCCAACACACTGTCCATTGCAATGGCTTCAAGTGATTCATATTCTGATTCCGTCAGCGTAACGCCCATGTTCGCAAGGCTGTCAGCAAGCTGAGTATGCAGGTTTACGCGTCCACGGAACTGATGCATTTCAAGCTCAGTTTCCATTGCAACAAGTACGGCGACTTTCTGGCCAGATGCTAACTTGGCATCACGAATGGCTTCATCGGCGACTTTCATCAACAAGAGTTGTTGTGAAATTAAGCGATCATCTTCGTTTGGCGGCACTTTAAAGCGTAAGAAATCCAATTCAAACTGATCGATATAAGCGCCATGTGGGATAGTCGGTAGACCAAACTGGCTTAATAGCTCAGGGTGTTGGTCTAAACCTTTCCAGCGTTTCTTCGGTAAGGCAACAAATGCATTTTCATTATGTTGAATCGCATGGCTAAGGGCATTAATGGTTTTTAATGATCCGAAGTGCGAAGCAAGACCTGTCACTTTTAGTGCTGTTGAATGACGCGGTAATGAATTGGCTTCCGAAACTGCCGTTTTCTCCGCTGAGCCTGTTGTTGAGCGTGTTGTCGACTGTGAGTCTGAATAGGCTTCAAGTAACAGGTGAGCATTACAGCCACCAAAACCAAATACTGAAACGCCAGCACGACGTTCAGGATTGCCTGCTTTATCTGGCCAAGGTTGTACTTGGGTTGGCAGTGTTTGAGCACCAAATAAACCTTCGGGTGATGACAGAGGCTCTGACAGGTTAATACTTGGTGGGAGTACTCCTTCTTTCATTGCAAAGATCATTTTCATGATCCCCGGCATGCCAGCGGCGGTGAGTAAGTGACCTAAATTTGATTTCGCTGAACCAATCAAAGGCACTTGGCTACCGTTGAGTTTGTCAGCAAAGAAACGCTCCATTGAGGTTAACTCAACTTTGTCACCCAAAGGGGTGCCTGTTGCGTGACACTCAATCACTTCAATACTTTCTGGTGACAAGTTTGTGGCTTCATAAGCGCGCTCAAAGGCTTGTACCTGACCTTTGCTATTTGGGCTTAACACAAACTGACCACGACCATCATTCGATAGGCCAATGCCACTGACAACAGCATAAATATGGTCGCCATCGCGCTCGGCGTCTTCAAGGCGTTTCAGTACTAAAACACCAGCACCTTCACCTGCGAATAAGCCTTTACTGTTGCTATCAAAAGGAACAGAAACACCGTGATCTGGGTAGGCGTGGAAAATTGAGAAACCCATATTGATGAAAAATGGGTCAGCGCCAGAAACTGCACCCGCCAGCATCATGTCGGCTTTGCCTGTACTGAGGTAATCACAAGCCAGTTTTAAAGAATAAACTGAACTAGCACAAGCCGCATCTAGACTGAGTTGGGCACGACCAAGGCCAAGTGCATCAGCCACAATTTTTGATGCGTTGTGTGCAGCAGCACCATTGGCAGTATTTAAAACGTGCGGCTGTTCGTTTGATGGCAACAATGAAAACTGTGGGTTAGCCAGTTTGTCTTGTAGCGCTTTCTCTACGGCTGAGTGATAGAGCGGCAGGAACAAATCATTTGAATGCGTTGTCGGGAATGATAACGCCCCCATGATAACGCCAGTACGTTCAAGTACATCGGCATCAAGTGTAATGCCAGCGTCTAATAGAGCCTTACGGCTGGTATCTAGCGCCCATAAGAAGCTATCGTCTAAGCCATTGAAATAATCAGTGGGTAAACGGTAGCCATTAGGGTCAAAGGCGAAGTTTTCGATGTAGCCGCCTTTATCACAGTAAAAGCGGTCTGATTCACCTTGTTGGCCTTGATAAGCGTCTGGGTTTGCACCTAGCTTTTCAGGACGTAATGTTGTGCGCGAATCTTTTTTATCCAGCAGATTGTTCCAAAAATCCTTTGGTGTATCGGCATCGGGATACTGATTGGCGAGGCCAACAATTGCGATTTTTGCCGCCTTGTTAGCCGAATGGTGTTGAGAACTCATACTGGCTCTCCTTGTGTCTGAGCTGAAGATTGAGCATCTGAAGCGGCGAGTTGGTGGACAAGACCGTCAACTAATGGCGAAATAGATAAAGGCACCTGCTGGGTGATTAACTGAGCGATGCATTTCAATAAGGTTTGAATGTCATCACCGCCTTTAGCATTCGTTGCCACAGCAAGGCTATCTGTCACTTTATCTGCACGATTGATCTTATCGATTAAGGTGCTGGTTTGGCGGTCAGCGCCTAACTCGATGAACAAGCGCGCGCCGTGTTCACGCGATGCACGAATGAGCGAAGTAAAATCAAGCGTTGAACAAAAGGTATCGGCAATAGATGTCGCAATACTTTGTCTATCTATATTCACTGGCTGATTAGCGTTTTGTGGCAGTAACTCTGCAGCGCTAATAAAACGAATATGGTGCGGGAGCACATCGCATAACGGCTGACTATAAAAATCAGTGACTTGAGCATGCTGGCTTAAAGCCGGTGTAGTATGCATAGCCGTCACACGATTAGAGGCAATACCACGTTTACCCAGTTGCTTGAGTAGGGCACGGCAGCTTTGTTCGCAGCCCGCAAGGATGCAAGTATCACCTTGGATAATGGCAAGGTAAGCACGAGGGAACTCAGGTAACAAAGCTTCGATTGCCGCGGGTTCACTGCGGACAAGGAAGCTGTTCCATGTAATTTCTTCGTCTTGATTGAGTTGCCATACCTCACGTACTGCCGTTAATTCCCCCGATATTGCGGTGGTGAAAATCGGGCTCGTTTGGGTCATCTCAATCAAAGCATGAGGATTACGCCACACGCCTAAGCTGGCCCACATAGAGGCTTCACCTTTGGAATAACCCAGTGCAAAGTCAGGCTTGACCGAAAAAGAATCACACAGTAGTTGAGTCAGTATGTAACTGCTTCCAACACCTGCAATAGCAAGCTCACTAAGTGTCATCTCTTGGGAGGAATTCTCAGCCTTTTCATTGCTAGTCGCGTAGGTTTTATCCGCTTGCAGCATTTCCTTGAGATTACCTTCACGCTCTAAACGAGCGTAAAGCTCTGGGAAATACTGGTAAAAATCACGCAGCATGCCCGGGTAGACTGTGCCTACTCCTGGGTAAACAAAGGCGACTTTACCTCGGCTATCAGGTGCTGGCGAGAAGTAGCTACCCGCAGGGGTTTTATAGTCGGTTTGCTCTGAAATGACGTTGGGTAACACCTTTGTTAGCGCGCTGATTTCTAACAATACAGCAGCTGCTGAAGCGCCTTGCAACACAATGGTTAATTGCGATGCTGGTGGCTGTGTTGCTTTTCGTTGTGTTGCTTTTCGTTGTGTAGCTGGCGATTGTGCTTGAAAGCGTACTAAGTTTTGATGCATTAATTCAATTAAAGCGGCTGAACTTAATACTGAATCAGAGCCTAAGTTTTGGCTGAGCTCAGTGATCTTTATTGATAGTTCCGCGAGCTTGGTTGATAGCTCAGTCTCTGAATTTCCCGTAATAATGAAAAATAAACGAGATGTATCGAGCAGCGGTTTCGCTTCTTTTAAGCCTGTTGCTTGGGTTAAAACCAGGCTAGTGCTGCTTGCTTGGTTTTCAGTAAAGGAGAGGTTTTCAGCAGTAAAGCTCAAACTAGCAACCCGTGCTCTGTTTGGTTCAGTAAACCAATACTGGCAATCACCACCATCGACTTGCTTATGTCTAGGTTGCTGACGTCGTGCTGAGATGTCATCAATAAGTTGGTACAGCGCTGAAAATTGCTCCGTCGCTGTTGATGCGGTAGATGCTTGCTTGATGCTAACGTCATCAGGTTGACGACGTGATTGCTCAATGGCAAGCGGTAAACTTGCCGCTAAGCCTGATAAGTAAGCATGTGGGTGGATACGATTTTGAGCGGCGGTTAAGCCAGGCATTAACACAATCGAACGACCCGACTGAGAGGTTAATGTCACCGCTTTACCTTGGTTAACTACCTGAATAGCAGTATTCAGTGTGGCAGTAAAATCGTCAGAAAGTTTGATGTTTTCAATCATTAATGACGAAGGTAAAAGGTTGGCAGAAAGCCCAGCGCGAGGCTGGGCTAAAAGAGCGATGCGCAATGGCATCGCTTTATTAATAGAAGAGTCAGCCACTATGACAGAAGCTCCTTTTCTGATTGGTTTTTCACCAAAAATGCCTCATTGAGGGTTTTGCTGATGGTCACTTTAGCCCCTTTCATTACGGCACTTAGGCGTCCATCTTGGTGGTATAACGCAATATTGGCTTGTAACGAACGGGCAGTGCTTTTAATCACTTCCAGTTCAATCCAACCGCAGTCACCAGGCTGCATTGGTGCATACGAAACAAACTCACCAATAGCAGATGGCAGGCTTGCAGAACCATATCTCAATCTTGCCCATACCAACATCGCTTGTAGTAAGCAGTCTTCCGCGAACGGTTGACTACCACCAGCATGTTGCGTTGGAATAAACGCACCACAATCGGTATCAGAGATATCGGGTAACTGGCATTTAGCCACTAAACCGTGATCGTCAAAACGTGTTACAGATTGAATACCTTGCAAGCGAGGCCCATGAAATAGGGTGCCATTGCTGTATAAGTCATTCGCAGTGGTTACAGGTTTTGCTGAATCGGCAGTAAACGTTTTATTGCTGTTTCGTTCTGCATACTCACTATCAAGAACAAGTTGTGCCTGATACTGAGGGCGACCGTTGCAGCTAATTAACGCTTTCCACTCTTCTGTCACTTTGGCATCAGGTGAAATATTCAATGTGAGTGTTTGCACATCATCATTTTCAAAAATCACACCTTTAAGCAGCTTGTAGTTGCGAACGCTAACGTTCACCCCTAACAATTGCTGTGCTGCTTCACGCATCCATTGAATGGCACATACCGTTGGCAACACAGGGTTGCCAGCGATACAGTGATCCTTGATGAAAGGCATCGCTTTCGGGTCAAGGTCGCGTGTTACAGTGATGCTTGTATTCAGCGGACTCTGTGCTAACTGCATAGACTCCGCATTAGGCTTTTTTACAGCATTCTCCTTGTTATCAGCACCTTGCATACTTGTGCCGACAAGCAATTGAATACCTGTTTCATTTAGTAGTTGGTTGCTGAATAGATCGGCACCGGCTTGTAGTGGAATAACGTACACACCACGATCAGTGAACATCTTCTTAAGTGCTGGATTTACCATGCCACCATCCCAAGGCCCCCAGTTGAAGCTCATAACTTTCGCTTCAGGATGACGGGCAGAGAATTGCAGCGCTACTTTGTTCAAAATGTCGTTAGACATTGCGTAGTCACTTTGGCCGATATTGCCGTAGAAACTTGCCGCCGATGAGAACATAGCGACTAGTTTTAGTTTGCTGTTATCAATCGCGTTAAGTACTGCTTTTAAACCACCCACTTTGGTGCCGTAAACAAGATTTAACTCATCTAGGGTTTTATCTTGGATATGTTTATCAGCAAGCACTCCCGCGCCGTGGATCAAGCCAGTAATACCGTCGATTTTCGACAGTGTATTGGCCACAGACTCACTGTTAGATACATCAAGGCTGATGTATTCAGCACTTGCACCAACGGCTTTAAATGCAGAAAGAGCAGTGTTAATTTCGAGGCTACTTAATACTGGACGAAGTAGGGCATCGACTTTCCTTGGTGTTGGCTTATCACCTAATGATTGAAGGTGGCTAATTGCCGCTGACTTCAATTCATTGTCTTCCTTACCTTGAACCCATTCTGGCAATTCTGATGCAGTAATGTGTTTACTACGACCAGCAAGAATGAAGTGTGATTGGCATTGTTTGGCCAGTGAGAGTGCACACTCAAACGTCACGCCTTTAGCGCCACCAGTAACGAGAACTTTGTCGTTTTTGGTTAGCTTAGCCGCTGCGTTTTTGGTCGCAGCTTGGCCTGTTTCAACAGCAATCAAAGTCGAGCGAACTGTGTTTTCATCTACCAAGTTAAAGCCAACTTCTACTGCTTGAGTATTAATATCGAATAACTCAGCGTAGATAGCTTCTGCAAGGTGACGAGCATCCAATACTGGCGCTGCATCAATTGCACGGCAGAATACATTTTGCCACTCATGGCTTAGGGTTTTAGTTAAACCAGCAAGTGCCGCTTGGTTGAGTTCTGCTGTTGCTAGTTGTGCTGCATCCGCATAACCAAAACCACCATCAATACGACTTACGGTGAAGAACACGCGACGGCTTGTTGAGTTTGAATTGTTTAATTGGCTGTTAAGTAATTTGGCAAATAAGAACGCAACGTCGATATTGGCCTTTGCATCATCATTTAGGGCAATACTTGTTGTGTCATTTGCTTCTGAGTGCGGTTGAAGGTGAATAAAACCAGCAATCTCTTGCTGTTCTTTTTCGATATCAGCAATAACAGCTGTGATGCCTGCATCATCAATACTTGCTAAGTTGTAGCTTTTGATTTCAGTGCTTAGCGGTGATGCGGGAGATAGTGGACTGCGAACAACAGCGACTTGTAAGCCGTTTGCCGTTAATTTCTCTGCTAGAACACCAGCGTTGTGGCCGTCATCGGTGATCACAACACATGCATTTTGAGCGAAACAGTCTGATAGTTTATCTACCGCTGGTAACTTTTTTAGCGCTACCTCGTTATGAGGAGGAAAATCGGCGCTTGCTGTTGCAATCGATGCAGTTTCAGTCGCGACTGGTGCTGATGCGTTAGTAATAGGCGCTTCAGCCGTAAGCTTACTTTGCATATAGGTAACGATTTCACCGAGTGTACGGCACTCAGCGAGATCTTCTGGATTCAGCTCTGGCAGTGAAGGCAATTGGTCTTGCACTGTCCCTAGAATTTCAACGCGCTTGATAGAGTCGATACCAAGGTCAGCTTCCATATCCATAGCAAGGTCAAGCATTTCTGCAGGGTAACCCGTTTTATCAGCTACAACCTCTAGCATGGTGCTTTGCACGTGTGCGGCATCTAAACCGCTAGATGCGATTGTTGGAGTAGCTACTGGCGCATCAGCCGTTGTTACTGACGAAGCAGCAGGTAGTTTACTGTTCATGTAATCCACGATTTCGCCAAGCGTACGGCACTCAGCTAAATCTTCTGGATTAAGCTCTGGCAGTGTTGGCAACTGATCTTGTACTGTCCCTAGAATTTCAACGCGCTTGATAGAGTCGATACCAAGGTCAGCTTCCATGTCCATTGCAAGGTCTAGCATTTCAGTTGGGTAGCCGGTTTTATCCGCTACAACGTCAAGCATGGTTGTTTGCACTTGCGCGGCATCTAAACCGCTAGATGCGGCTACAGGAGCAACTGTTGCAGATGCTGTTGTTACCGATGAAGGACCAGAAACAGCAGGTAATTTGCTATTCATGTAATCAACGATTTCGCCAAGCGTACGGCACTCAGCTAAGTCTTCTGGATTCAGCTCTGGCAGTGAAGGCAATTGGTCTTGCACTGTCCCTAGAATTTCAACGCGCTTGATAGAGTCGATACCAAGATCTGCTTCCATGTCCATTGCAAGGTCTAGCATTTCAGTTGGGTAGCCTGTTTTATCCGCTACAACCTCTAGCATAGTGGTTTGCACTTGCGCGGCATCTAAACCGCTAGATGCGGTTGTTGAAGCGACTGTTGAAGCAGCAACTGGCGCAGCCGCAACATTTGCCACAGACACAGGAGCAGAAACAGCAGCTAGCTTACTATTCATGTAATCAACGATTTCACCAAGTGTACGACACTCAGCTAAATCTTCTGGGTTTAGCTCTGGCAGTGTTGGCAGTTGGTCTTGCACTGTTCCAAGAATTTCAACGCGCTTGATAGAGTCGATACCAAGGTCTGCTTCCATATCCATTTCTAGATCAAGCATTTCAGTTGGGTAACCGGTTTTATCCGCTACAACCTCTAGCATGGTGTTTTGTACTTGCTCGGCGCCTAAGCTGCTAGCGCTTTGAGCTGGTGCCGCTTGAACCGGCGCTGCCGTTGTAGCAGATGCTGGCATTTTGCTATTCATATAGCTAACAATTTCAGCAAGTGTGCGGCACTCAGCCAGATCTTCAGGGTTCAGTTCTGGCAGGTTAGGTAGTTCGTCTTGAACTGTGCCTAAAATCTCAACGCGCTTGATAGAATCGATGCCTAGATCGGCTTCCATATCCATTTCTAGATCAAGCATTTCAGTTGGGTAGCCCGTTTTCTCAGCAACAACATCGAGCATTACTTTTTCAGGGTTTGCAGCGGGTGCTGATACCGTGATTTGTGGTGCAGCCGCTGATTGCATGGTGGCAGATAGCGACGGTGCTTGAGCAGGTGCTACCGTTTGTTGAGCAGCAGGTTTTGGTGCTTTAGGCTTTGGCACAACTGCTTTAGGTGTTAGTGCTGCTGAAGCTGCAACTGTGTTTACTTTCGGTTCAGCTTTAACAACTGGCGCAGACGCTGCTTGTATAGAGATTGCTGGCGCTGTGATTGTCTGAGTTTGAACCACAGGCTGAGCTGTAGCGACTGCTTGTACAGGCGCTTGAGCTGGAACGCGTGCAACTGGTTGTGCTGATACCATACCTAATGCTGCATTGTTGCTGTTTGCTTGCAGTGCAAGGTAGTTAGCGTGTGCTTTTAAAGTATCTGCTTGATGCTGGTGGAAGAGTTCCATTGAGCGCTGTAGGCTCTCTGGAATGGCAATGCCGGCAGCCGCCATTTTCGCTTGCTCTGTCATGAGTGCCGCGAAGGTATCGCCGTACTGCTGAGGGATTGCAAGGAATTGCTGATGAAGCTCAGCAGCTTGTTGTTGAGCGGTGAAGAATGCCGTTAATGAGTCATCACTTGCTGAAGTAATTGCTGATGTAGTGGCAGGCGTTGTTGCTTGCTGCTGTGCTGGCATGTGTGTTGGCGGTACAGTGACAGGTGCTGAGTTTACAGCTGTATCTGCTACTGGAACAGGCACCTGCACTTCGCGGATTTCGGTTTTAATGATTTCTTTTTCCACAATCTTCTCTACCACTTTTTCAACTTCAACAATTTCAGTGAGTGGGGCAATTGCGCCAGTTTCTAACGATTTCGCCATTTTCTTGCGAGTAGCATCACTGATGTAGTTGGTTGCATGAAGCTTAATGTTCATTGGCGATGCAGCTGCTGGTGCTGCAATTTCCGCTTGGTAAGGGTCAATCGTATTTAACGAGACACCAGCAACGGCTAGTTGTACTGCGGCTAAACGTAACTGCTGATCGCTGTCACCTTTAGGGTTTGGGTTTAGGCTGATGGTGCATAGCTCATCAGACTTAGCTTGCAGTGTTTTCTCAACCAGTTTTTGCAAAATATTCTTCGGCCCGAACTCAACGAATACACGTGCACCTGCTTGATACATGGCTTCTAATTGAGTGCTGAAACGAACTGATTGCAGCATGTGCTGTTTGAAGGCTTTTTTAATCGCTTTGCCATCTTTCTTATGCAGTTCACCTGTTGCATTTGAATACAAAGGTAAAGCAGGTGCAGTGAACGATGCTTTATCGATTGCAGCTGCAAATGGCTTTTGGGCGTGAGCAACCAAAGGCGTGTGGAATGCGCCCGAAACAGGCAGTGAAATCGCTTTGAATCCTTGCTCTGTCAATGCTTTTGCTGCTTGCTGTGCGCCAACTGTTGGGCCTGCAATCACAAGCTGACTTGGTGCATTGTAGTTCGCAATGCTGACGCCTTCGAAGGTACTGATACACTTTTCAACATCGGCAAGCTTATCGGCATCAAGGATAACGGCGTACATAGTGCCGCTATCGCCTTCAGCAGGCTTAGCTGCCATCGCATTACCGCGCTCAAAAGCGAGCTTGTAGTAATCGTCTTGCGAAATAACACCTGATGCGCATAAAGCACTGAGTTCACCAAAGCTGTGGCCAGCAACCATGTCGGCTTTAAAACCTGCTTGTGTCATTAAGTCGAATTGACCCATAGACATCACACCGATTGCGCTTTGTGCGTTGGCGGTATTGGTAAGTGTCGCTTCTTGAGCTGCCACATCTTCTTTGTTGAAGGCTGGAACAGGGAATAGCACTTGAGAAAGAACGGTTTTCTTGTTCTGACCAAACACCTGATCGGCATTAGCTAACTGGTTACGCATTTCAGGGTAGTAGCATGCTAGTTCACGGCCCATATTCAGGTATTGTGAACCTTGACCGGCAAATAATGCTGCCACCTTGCCAGTTTGCTTGCCACCAACCAGTGCTGAAGCACGGTAGCTAGTACCGTTTGGCAGTTGCCATTGCGTTGTATCTTGTTTTTCTAGCTGTGATAAGGCTTGAGTCAGTAATGTTTGTAGCTCATCGACGGATTTCGCCACTAAGCCTAAACGCGCATCACCCGCTGCAATTTCACGTAGGCCATGTGTTTTAGCTAACGCAGTCAGTGCTGTGTCATCCGTTTGAACAAGTTTGATGTGTTCTTTGAGGTCAGCAATCAGGGCATCACGAGTTGGTGCATTAAACAGGAGTGTTTGAGCAACTTCACGTTGGCGGTATTGATCGTCACGTTGGTGTTCAGAAGTGTACTCTTCAAGCACGACGTGGAAGTTTGTGCCACCAAAGCCGAAAGAGCTGATACCCGCACGACGTGGTGTACCGTCAATACGTTGCATCCAAGGACGCATTTCTGTGTTGAGGTAGAAAGGCGAGTCTTCGATATTTAGTTTCGGGTTTGGCTTAGAAACATTAATTGTTGGCGGCAGTACTTTGTGGTGAAGGGCTAGGGCAGCTTTGATTAAACCCGCTGTACCTGCTGTTGATTTAGTATGACCAATTTGAGACTTCACAGAGCCTAATGCAATATGCTGCTTTTGGTCATTACCTTCACTAAAGACAGAATTCAAACCGTTGAATTCTGCAACATCACCCGCTGCTGTACCTGTTCCGTGAGCTTCTAATAAGCCCAGCGTTTGAGGTGCAAAGCCTGCATCATCGTAAGCGCGTTTCAGCGCTTTAGCTTGGCCTTCAGGGCGCGGCGCATAAATACTTTTGAATTTACCGTCAGATGATGCGCCAACACCTTTGATTACCGAGTAAATACGGTCGCCATCACGCTCTGCATCTTCAAGTCGTTTCAACGCGACCATACCGATGCCTTCACCAATCATCATACCTTTTGAATCGATATCAAAAGGTTGGATAGTTTCGTTAGTGGTGAAAGCCGGAGTTTTTGAAAAGCTCATGTACATAGTTGGTGAGTTATCGGTACACACACCACCTGTGATCATCATTTCACTGCGACCGTCAACAAGCTCACCTAACGCCATGCGAAGTGCTGCAAGCGAGCCTGCACATGCCGCATCAACCACGCAGTTAATACCACCTAAATCAAAGCGGTTCGCAATACGACCTGCAATAACGTTACCGAGCGAGCCTGGGAACGAGTTTTCTTCCCAATGGATGTACTGATCTTGGAACTTTTTGATCAGCATTTCGCTGTCTTGCTCGTTGATGCCGCTGCTAGCGAAGACTTTCTTCAGAACAGGGTATTGCAAACGTGCATTTAGGCTTTGGCTGATTTTTTGTCCGCCACCTACACCTAAAGTAATACCAATTTTATCGCGGTCGTAACCTTCAGGCAGTTTTGCATCGGCTAATACTTCTTTTGCCACAATCAGAGATAGCAGCTGTGACGTATCGGTTAGTTCGAGAATATTTGGCGGAAGACCAAACTCCATAGGGTTGAAATCGACTTCTGGGATGAAGCCGCCACGTTTACAGTAAGACTTATCTGGCGTGCTTTTGTTTGCATCGTAATAGTCTTCAGGGCGCCAGTGCGTGTCTGGAACTTCTGTAATCGCATCAATTTTTTCACTAATCAAATCCCAGAACTTATTTAAGTAACGAGAGTTAGCAAAAATGCTCGCCATGCCAACAATAGCAACAGGCATGTCTTTTAAGCGTTTATTGAGTCGCTGATTTTCTTGCGATTCAGATGTGGTTTTTTGGGGTTGGCTCATTATGAGTCTCCGCTCAGCACTGAGGTAAGCACGAAGATGCGCTTATAAAAAAATAAGTAGAGGCAGGATAGTGCCAAGATGAAGAGTGAGTAGACAACTGCATGTTAAAACGCAGGTGTTTTATCAATTTGACAAGGCAATGTTGTCTGGTAATCCATAGTGCTCGTATCCATTACTATCCTGTAGAGCAGCAGCGTTATGCACCTTGTGGAATTTAGATTCCACTGCAATGTTTATCGCTGAATCAGTCAATGGTTGAGCAGCCTACCCGAGGCGGGTAGTGGTTACAATCGCCTGAGTAAGAGGTTGGATCTCTTCAGACCAGTTCAGATTTGTTAATTCCTGTATTTTGTAATGATATTTACCCTAACTTATTAATATTAAAGCTGGTATTGAGATTTTTTAGTGTAAATGCTCGGTTTTTCATGCTTTAGTGATCTATGTAGCATTTTTTGAAGAAAAGTTTTATTGCTCCTTGTATGGTGAGGGCTTGGTGTAAAAAATTATAAATTTTATTGGTCAGTCATCTGACCTGTCTGGTGTTGGGTTGTCGGCCTGTTGCTGAGTTGTTTTGACGACACAGTGACGTATAATACATACTACAAATTTTACTTGGATTGATTGGAATTGACGTTGAAAAACACGGTGGACTTATGGTTTCTCGCATTGCCAACAATGCATAAAAATGTAGAAGCTTTTTCCTCTACTGTGGCTATTGATCATTCCTATTTGATTCATCAAGCTCGCCCTTTACTTAACGAAGAAGAGCTAGCCAAAGCGATGCGCTACCGACAGCCTTTGGCACGTATGCACGCCATTTACATACGTGCATTTCTTCGTGTAACCCTGTCTCGTTATGCTCGTATACTTCCTCACGAATGGTGTTTTGAATATGGCGAGCAAGGCAAACCGAATTTGTGTAAAACACAACGTCAGCAAACAGGCTTGGTCTTTAATTTAAGCCATAGCGGTGATCAAGTATTGCTGGCTGTTACGCAAACGGCAGATCAAGAGATAGAGCTAGGTGTTGATATCGAGTGTGAAAGAGAAGAGATGTCTATTAGCACTATCATGGAAAACTACTTTCAACCACAAGAAATAAAATCATTAATGCAGTTGGAGCTGAGCGATCAGCGCCGACGTTTTTTTGATTTATGGGTGCTTAAAGAGTCGTATATTAAAGCGACAGGACTTGGGCTTGCTCAATCGTTAAAATCATTTGGTTTTGATTTTTCTTTAAGCAATCAACAGCGGCTTTCACTTTTCGATGAAAAACCGGCGAGTCAACAATCACTCGAGATAGTGACGGGGCTTGTTGTAAATACATTGGAAGGCTGTGTGGGGGAAGGCAGTGCAGGTGAATACACATGCTTTGATTGCAGTGAGCAAGTGGGAGGGCAAGTATGGTCTATATTTTTAGGACGTTTGTCAGCAAGTTATCGTTTTGGCTTGATGGTGAAAGGACGTAAATTGGATGAGTCTTCTATTTACGCCCGTAGAGTTTCTCTAGTGAGTGTACTCAATGATTAGGTTGCTGTGCCTTCATTGCCAATCGTAAAGCAACTTGTATTTACATCTTGGCTCTAAACCATGGATGCCATGCTATCAATCAAATCTTGTGGGATCGGTTGTAGATGCTTTTGCTTGTTTAAACAGATCATTTCAATATCGCCAATCACGGCGGCGCGTGTAGCGTTAGGGCGCCATAATTCTTGTCGCCACAGAGTTTTGTATTTCCCGTCTAGCGTAACGCTGGTGCGAATATCGCAAATTTCTGCAAATTCAACACCATCTTGAAAGATCATATTGGCTTTGTACACAGCGAAACCAAGGCCATGCTCATTCCATAAGGCTGCGAGTTTATCGCTGTCGATAATGTGCTCACGAGCGCGTTCAAAATACTTCAAGAAGTTTGGGTGATAAACAACACCTGAATGATCGGTATCTTCGTAATAAATTTGTACAGGATGATGATGAATGGTTGTCATTGTTCAGGCTGTCTCGATTAAGTTGCATTTTGTGAATGCTGCCAGGCACTCTAATAAGCAAGACACTCTACATGACTGCATTTGTAAATTTAATCGGTTTTGAACTGGTCATAGCAGCGAAAGCCCTATCTGGGCATTAGGCTTGAGCAACTAGCACTCAAGGATCCAACCAATGGCAAGAGCCTGTAGGGTAACAGCCATGTTCATCACAAAGAGGTTATGGTAGCCCTAAAACGTTTCGTATTCTTAAGTTTGAAGAAGGGAGTCCATGTCATTCGTTAGGCTTCTAGGAGGTTTCTACTATGTCTGGTGAGTTAATACTGCTAAGAGGCTTATTTCGAGGTAGTTACCACTGGGGTGATTTTCCTAAGCGATTACACAGCACTTTTCCAGAATTTGTAGTTACTTGCATTGATATTCCAGGCAATGGTTATTTGTCTTCGGAAGTGTCACCAACGACTATTTCCGGAATGGTTGAAAGCGTTAGGAAACAGCGTAGTGGCAAAGGTAAAGCGTATATTTTGGCTGTTTCAATGGGCGGTATGATAGGACTAAAGTGGGCAGAGCTTTACCCAGAAGAAATTGAGTCTGTGATCTGTGTAAATACGAGCGCAAAGGGCTATAGCCCTTTCTACGAAAGGCTGTTGCCCCGAAATTACCTAAAGATTGTAAAGGCTCTAGTTTCGAGACCGTACAATCGAGAGGCGGTAATTTATCAAATGGTATCAAACCAGCCTTTCAACCTAACTACCGTAAACGAATGGGCAAACTATAGTAAAAAGTATCCGATGAACATTTCTAACTTCTGGCGACAGCTATTAGCAGCCAGTAAATTTGTAGTTGCGCGTCCTGAATGCGATATACATTTTATTTCCTCCGAAAATGATAGGCTAGTAAACACCAAAGCAACTAAAGCTATTGCAAGTGCGTGGAATGTTTCGGTCATCTCAAATGAAGTAGATGGTCATGATATAGCGCTAGACAACCCTGAATGGCTCTTGAGTATAATAGGCTCAATTTGGCTCGAAACTTAACAGGGCATTATATGATTTAAGGAGAAATCTTTGAGTAAGTGGGATGATGTTGCAGATAAAGTTGAGTTTAATCTTCAATTAATTAGCGAGTTACTTATTAATACGGTTCCTTATTCTAGCCAAGTTCTCGATTTTGGTTGTGGGTATGGAAGAGTAGCTAATGAGCTTTACAGCTTAGGTTATAAAAGTATTTGTGGTGTTGATTCTTCATTGGCAATGATTAATCGTGGGAATAATGAATTTCCTCACCTTGAACTGAGTTACTCGAAAGGTTCACGGCTTCCTTTCTTGGATGCTTCGTTTGATGCCATTGTCACGTGTGCTGTTTTTACTTGCATTCCAGAAGAGCAAATTAGGGTAAATGTTGTTTCTGAGCTATTAAGAGTTTTAAAGCCAAATGGGATCATTTATTTGGCTGAATTTTGTTCTGATGAAGGCCGATTTTTCACTTCAGGTGTTGGGGTTCCAATGTGGCACGGAACTCAGTCTGAAATCGAAAATATAGTAAATGGGTTAATAATAGAAAAATCTATGGTCGTTAATAACCAAACGATGACTGGTCATAATAGTAAAGCTTGTCACATAGTGGCTAGAAAAATCATATAATAAGTAATTAACATTATGCTTAATACACTCTGCATTCGTGGTTTGAAGTGTAATTGATTTGGCTATTATGGCGTTCAGAATGTGTTATTACGGCATTAGGTAAATGTAAGAAAGGTATTTAAGTATGGATGGTAGATACTCCGTTTTGTCGGTTTTATCAATTGAAGAGAAAGAAGAAACTTGTAAAAGTTATGTGTTTTCTACCTCTAAATGCACGAAAAATGAGATCGAGCAACAGGTGCCAGATTTGGGGTTTAGAAATTCAGTAATGCTTGAATCTTAATCGATATTACCATTTTCAATATAGCCATTTGGAAGGTGGCCTCTGAACATTATTGGTTGACTAAGCTCATAGCCATAGCAATCTATATCAGATTCGAGGATATACGTTTTTCTTATTCTCATTAAAGTCTATTCCTTTAGAAAAATATTTATCGGCTAACATATCTTAATGGTATGCAACTAATTTTATATCTTTGTGGTTTTTATTCTAAGGAAAATGCGTGATTATTTAAGCGTTAAATGTGAGTTTTGTGTCATATTTGCAACATCAGAGGCAGCCAGCTGCCTCTGATAAGTAAGACGTTAGTTCAACTAAGCTAACCTGCTTATCTAACTTTTCAAGTAATACATCACGTTTGAATGGTTTAGGCAGGTAATCATCCATACCGCTGTCGAAACACTTCTGAATATCGTCATCTAAGATCGAAGCGGTTAGGGCGATGATGTGTTTACGAGGGAGTTGGTTGTTACTTTCAAACTTACGAATGGCTTCTGTCGCCCCAAAACCATCAAGCACCGGCATCATACAGTCCATTAGGATCAAGCCGATGGCATCATGGTTGGCTTCGTAAATATCAATCGCTTCTTGGCCGTTGTTCGCGATGACATAGTCTAGCCCCATGCGCTTGAGGTTAATACAGACAACTTGTTGGTTAATTTTGTTGTCTTCGACGATTAGAATCTGGCTGCTTGTTGATGAGATTTTGCTTTGAGGCTGCTGCTCTTTGACTTCATCGGTTTGATCATTTTCATAGGCGTTTCTGAGGGTGTTGTTTAGCCGCATGCCAAATAGCGGCGCTGTAATGAACGCGACAACATGGCTTGATTCTATATCGATATTTTTGGTGTTATCACGAATGTAAACCACACGGTGGGTTGGCAGTTGCTGCTCAACCGCTTTTAATATGGCAGGTGAGTCAACTATCACCAAATCGTCTTGCTCAATATCTGCAATTAAGCAAGTGTTCCCATCTATAACTGTAAACGGGTAACCCAATCGTTTTAGCTCTGCGACTAATAACGGGTTTGTACGGGTTGTACAGTAAGCGACATTAAAGACGTTATCTTGATTAAGCGCTTGATCATCTTTGCTGAATTCGACTTCAAAATAAAATTGGCTACCTTTGCCTTTTTCCGAGCTTATCTTAACCTCTCCGTCCATTAGTTCAATCATCTTCGAGGAAATGGCAAGCCCTAACCCGGTACCGCCATATTGCGCAGAGGTGTCTGAATTCTCTTGTTTAAATTCATCAAAAATATGTGCTTGTTTATCTTCGTCGATCCCGATTCCTGTATCTGCCACAGCAAAGAAAATAACGATTGAAGAAGCTGTTTCCGAGGTTTGGCGGGCAGTGAATGTGATAGAACCTTGCTCGGTGAACTTAATCGCATTCGAGGCCAGGTTCATTAATACCTGACGCACTTTCTGTTCATCGGCTTTGATATAGTTCGGTAATTGGGGATCTAGGTCGACCACAATATCAATTTTCTTTTGCTGTGCTTTCGGGGTGATCAGTGCAGCGGTGTCGAATAGCACTTCTTTTATGGCACAGGTGTGTGGACAAATTTCTAAGTGCCCGGACTCAATTTTTGAAAGATCTAATATATCGTTAATAAGCATTAGCAGTGTTTGTGATGAAACATTAATCGTCGATAAGTAGTCTTTTTGAATAGCACTTAATTTTGAGTCAGACAAAATTTCAGTCATGCCTAATATACCGTTTAGCGGTGTTCTTATCTCATGTGACATGTTGGCTAAAAAGGCGCTTTTTGCTTTATTGGCTTGTCTTTCTTGTTCGCGTGCGGAAATGAGTTTTTTTTCCATCTCTCCAATTTTGTGTACCACATAAATGAGTACTGTAATGACGGATAAAGCGAGAACGAATGCTGCAAGTAACATATAGAATTCGTAAATATTTAGCTTCAGTTTTATTTGTACAGGGATCTCCGAAAATAGCGTGTTTAGTTTACCTTCCAAAATGTGAATGGTATTTCTTAAGTCACCATGCTTACCTGAATTATGGTCATAACCAAATTTTTCATAGGCGGTTTGTAATGCATAAAATGCCTGATGAAAATCAGTGAAGGCGTTGAGAGCAGAAGGAGAGCTTGTGGATATGATCATCTCGTTTTGCATCATATCAAGCTGGTCACTAATTTGACTTAAGGTCTCTTCGTCGAATTTGGAAAAGAACTGATAGATTAAGTCTTCTATCCTGAGCGTTCGTTGATCGAGAGAGCGACTGTTAACGTTGATAAGCTCGTTTTTCAATATCAATGATTTATCTTTTAATGCATCAACAAGCCCATCATCGCCATTGTGCCCATGGATGAGTAATACCATGGCAGCCAGTGAATCAAATTGCTGATAGTAGGCGTCAATCGAGTCTAGTGTTAATTGGCCGTTGTAGTCTGTGGCGATACCACTGACTGCAATTAAGCTGTTTATGGAGTGTAGGTTTTGCAGCGTTAATGAGTAGGCTGTTTGCATTTTTACTTGGTATTTTGGGTCGACTCGGTCGATAAAGTCTTTTTCATGTCGGCGCATCATGAGTACTTCATTTGACGCATTAAGAATTTCAATTTCAAGATTAACCAGTTGAGAGCGTTTGTTGTTAAGGTTCTGCTCGGTATAAAAGAATGCTGTGAGAAATACCAGAATAATTCCAGCGCCATAGGTGAGTAGACGCTTAATTGAATTTGTATCTTGAAGCTTTTTCATAGAGACCCATATCCTTTTGATCTGCTGGGTGTTTCGATGAGGTGTTATATGTCAAATGCATTACAAGTGTAACAAAAAATACACATAATAATTTGACGTGTTCAATATATGGGGAGATTCATCACTGAATAATGAGAATCCGTGATGTTATCCATGCTTGGTGAGGTGTAGATAGGAAGGATATCGCGAGGAAATATTTATGGCTGGGCTTTTTGTTGTATAGCGTGAGTGCGGGCAGCTGCTGCCCGCTAACGGCTATAGCAACAATAATATCTACAACTTGGCATCATAGGCTTCAGCTTGGAGAATAACAGCACGTAGCTCATTCTCAGCATCTGACACACTTAGGGGAGTTGTTCTCTTGGTGACTTTCATTAGTGCAAAGAGTGTTTTGTTGTCTTTATTGTCTTGAACTGCTTTAGCGGTAACTGTGATTTGTGGGTAAAGTTCTTCAAGCATACAAGCCCCGATTGCGGCTGTACCACTTGGTAACTCTCCCGTGGCAACCATACGAGCGGCTTCTGCTGTACCTTTTGGGATTTCGAGTTCTTGTAATTCGGTATATTGTCCTTTCCAGCGGTCAATTTGCTTTAGCGCAGCAGGGTGAGATGCTATCTGTTGCAGTGGGATACTTGCTTCCACATCACTCTTAGAACGTAGTACACACATTTCAATGGCCGTGCGAATACCTGCTTCTACTTCAACAACTTGATACTCTTGTATCGCAGCGACAGTTGCCCTTACCAAATTACCTTTAATCGTTGAGTTTTCGAGTGCGGTAAAAGCCAAAGCAGCATCATTATTTGCAGCCACAAAAGTTTGTAGCGGTGTGCCTGAAAAGACATAGCTAGGTTGAGCCAACTCTGTTTTGCTATAAAGGGTGTTAATTGCAGCGTTGTTAAAACTACCTGAACTTGCTTGAACGTATACATTGTCGTTATTAGCAAGGGCTACAGTGCTAAAAGAGGTGATAGCAATTGAGACTGAAGCGACGAGTCCTTTAGTGTGAAATACCATCTGATTACTTCCTATGTGTCATTTGGGATGGAGCACAACACCTTGGAATATTTTCTTTACGGTGTTGCTATTGGTTAAGTTATAATGTGGTATTGACATAGGTATGTAAATGGCTGATTCGTAATGAGGATTATTTTATGGATGTAAACGCTAATTATGTTCGTATGGTCACAATTATCATGTGACTTATTAATAAGTCTTATAAAAAACAGTGGAATCGCTGAAAGGGGAGGGAGTAAGTGAGAAGTAAATTATAGGCAATAAAAAAGAGCATCAATAGATGCTCTTTTTTCAAAGCTTTAACGCTTGGTGTTTAATTAAACACGCTCAACGTTAGCAGCTTGAGGACCTTTCTGACCTTGTTCGATGTCGAAAGATACTTTTTGGCCTTCAGCTAGTGATTTGAAGCCTTCACCAGAGATAGCACGGAAGTGAACGAATACGTCAGCGCCGCCGTTGTCTTGAGTGATGAAACCGAAACCTTTCTCATCGTTGAACCACTTAACGATACCAGTTGCTTTAGACATTTGATGTCTCCTGAAAAATATTTTTTGAAATCACGCTTAGCGCGTACTTAAGCCAGCATAATGTATTACTTATGGACAAAAGAATTTTGAGCTCTTCAGGACAACGGCGCTAGTGAAGCGGTGGAACGAAGTTTTCTATTTCAATTTGGCATAAATAGGTCTGCATTACAGGCCGTGAACTATTAGGCCATAAGCGTTTTGGCAGGGCAAGCAAATACTTTAATATTTAGTGATTTATGAGAAAAATGTGATCTTTTTATCACCCCCAAAGTGACATTCACATTGGGTCACAATGCTTTAGTCGTAAATCGCTCAAAATTGGTTCAATAAAGATGTATATATGGAAATGTAGGGGTTTCAGGAAGGTGAGCATAAAACAGGCAGCGTCATACAGCAGAAAGTAAAAAAGGGCTAAAGAGCCCTTTTAACTAGAAACTAAGCGGATGCAAATTAGACTTTTTCTACGTTTGCAGCTTGAAGACCTTTAGGGCCTTGCTCTGTTTCATATGCAACTTTTTGACCTTCAGCTAGTGTTTTGAAGCCGTCGCCTGTAATTGCACGGAAATGAACGAATACGTCAGCACCGCCGTTATCCTGAGTGATAAAACCAAAACCTTTCTCTTCGTTAAACCACTTAACGGTACCTGTTGCTTTAGACATGTTGTCTCCTGAATATCTTACATCTATACAAATGCCAATAACTATTTAACTCGCGTAACAATTGAATCTCTGCTCTAGTTTTACTGTTTACAGGTAATGCTAGATGGAGCGATTCGTTCACATTGTTGTATTACTGCCAAACACTACTGGTCTCTTAAAGATTAGGCAGGGTTATGCTATTTGCAAATAGAAATTTAAGGTTTTTGTGGGGATATTCACATGTTTGACTATCAGCCTGACAAAAGTTGAAGGTAAGTTAAGTTTTTAGCAGGCATTTTGTTGTTGGACTCGCATTTTATCTTAATGATACAGAAAGAACTTTTTTGCTTCACCTTCGGTGAATTAGCGATTTTAGCTGTAATAAATCAAAAGAAAGAGTGATCTTTTTTAATTGGTTGAAATGTGACTTGAGTAGCAACATCGCTTTCTGTTATAACGGGGGCAGTTAGGTTTTGTAGATTCATTTAAAGGACAAATCATGAACACTATCCTAGAGCTAGTTCGTCAAACTCGTCGTAAGAACAAACTGAAGCGCGAGATTTTAGACAACGACCGTAAAGTTCGCGATAACCGTAAGCGCGTTGAGTTACTGGAAAACCTACTTGATTATATCAAGGCTGACATGACACACGATCAAATCGTTGAGATTGTTGAGAATATGAAGGGTGATTACGAAGATCGTGTTGATGATCACATCATCATCAGCGCAGAGCTTTCTAAAGAGCGCCGTGAAGTCAGCAAGAACGTTAAAGACCTGAAGAAAGCGGAAATTGCGAGTCAGTAATTAAATTCCTAGTTTCAGTCTATAAACCCGATTTTGTTCGGGTTTTTTTATGCTTTTTTTACATCGGTTAGACAATCATTAAGATAAACTTTGATATAAAACAAAGCTATAATATGTGTTTATATTTGAAGAACGCGCTAAAATTTATTGCAACGTGTGTAAATGAGGAGCAGTTGATTGTTTAAGCCCTTGGGATGGTTGTTGTGCTGTGCGCCTGTTGTCGCTTCAGCGACAGGGAATGAACCAGAAGAAAATTTAGATGAAGGATTCATTTCGCCGTACGAGTTACGCCTTCAAAGAGACGGCGAACAGCCATGGGGTATTGCTGCTGTCTTTCGCAATGCTTCTATACCATACGCAACAGAAAGTGTTGTAGAAGATACGACAGTATCCACATTTGTCCCTATGATGTTCTATAAGGGTGAGCGCTTATACCTGAATGGAACGGAAGGCGGTATTACTTTGTACCGTGAACCAGATTGGGAAGCTAATTTTTTCACACGACTTCACTTTATTGATATCCCAAGCTCGTTCCAAAATGAGATTGGCGGTGATACTGCTGATTTTGGTTTGCAGTATAAATACCGTTGGGATGAGACAACGTACAGTAACCTAGAGTTATTATCTGACCCTGACGGTCGTATTAGCTCACAAGCGACGCTAGGGACTAAGTTTCGAGTAGATAACTGGACATTAAAGCCAGAGGCGTCGTTAATTTGGAAAGAAAGTAAATACAACAGTTATTACTATGGGCTTAATCAAGAATCGATAAACGCGGGAGTCGATGTTCGTTTTGGGGTAAATGCTGCATATCATGTTGCATCTAACTTATATTTGTTAGGGGGTGCGCATGCAAGATACTTTGATAGTAACATTCGCGATTCCGACATTGTATCGAGTGACTGGCAAGGTGAAGCTTACTTAGGCTTTGGTTTCTTTAATGATGCAAGTAAGCCACGTAAATCGTCTATCAGCACAAAACCATATTTCCGGGTGGCACATGGCTGGGCTACACCATCTAATATTGGTGAAATTTTCTCTGGTAACAGAGTGAAAGATGAGTTTAATAATCAACTGACATCTGTTTTCTATGGCCATCCATTAACGGATGAGCTGTTTGGTTTGCCACTGGATATTTATTTAACCCCAGGGGTTGCATGGCATTGGAGCTCTGATGTTCAGTCTTCAACGCAAGAATATATTATGGCGATAAAAGCCTACTACACCGTGAACTGGCCTGTGAAGTGGCGCTTTGGTGTTGCTGAAGGCTTATCGTATATTTCTGACATTTCATATATTGAACAAAGTGAAATGGATAGAAAAGGGTACGAGGCAAGTAATCTGCTGAACTATCTCGATTTCTCGTTTGATGTGAACCTTGGTGATCTTTTCAATGAAAAATCAATGGATGGCGTTTGGGTTGGTTACAGCTTGCATCACCGTTCTGCAATTTTTGAAAGTGCTTCCCAGTTTGGGCGCATAAAAGGCGGCAGTAACTATAATACTGTTTATGTTCAGTTCGATTTTTGATTCTTGATGAAATAAAGCTCCGCCTGTTTGTTGAATAAAATAGGCGGAGCTTTGTTATTTTTATTGGCTACAGAAAAATAGGGTTGTTATACCGTTAATTTTTCAAGTTCACCCTTCGCCTCTTGTAAAGCTTTAGCTGCAAGCTCTTCGCCCATAGCTAACGCTTCACTATATACAAACGTAACGTCAGTAAGCCCAACGAAACCAAGAATGGTTTTTAGGTAAGGTACCATCGTATCTGTTGCGCCATCTTTATGCATACCGCCACGTGTAGTTACAACAATGACCTTTTTATCGGTAAGTAGGCCTACAGGACCATTTTCCGTGTAGCTAAATGTCACGCCAGCTCGTGCAATTAAATCAAACCAATTTTTTAATTGAGTAGGTATTGAAAAGTTGTACATTGGTGCTGCAATAACAAGGGTGTCACTGGCATGAATTTCGTTGATCAGCTGGTCTGATAAGGCCAGTGCATCTTGTTGCTTCTGTGATAGGTTATCACCACCGCGTAACCCACCTGCAATTTCACCATCGAGAACAGGAAGAGGCTGTGCAGCAAGATCTCGCTCAATAACCGATTGTGTGTCTGTCCAAGAGGAAACAAGGTGATCAATTAGACCGTTAGACTGAGAGTAATCACCTAAAATGCTCGATTTTAGTACAAGTAAATTTGCCATTATTATTTCCTTAAGTTCTAGTGCCGTATCGCTTGATTATTACTATACAACTGGGCAGTTAGTGTTGAAAGTGGAAAAAACAGCTGAACTTGTTCGAAAAAATAGATGATAGTAATTTCGAACTTTATGCGGTTTTGAATAGGGGAGTCGTGGGGGGATTTATCAAGCTCGTGCGAATTTAAGTATCCCGTTCGAACCATTGTTAATGGGAGCAAACGGGATTGTACTTGTTCAATGCGGGTTTATTTAATCGGCTTCTTGTTCTTCACTGAGTCGTTCTCTACGTAGAGCAGCTTCTTCCATTACCGCATTTATTTCAGCCATTAATCCGTCGATGTCGGCATCGTCATCACTTTCGACGAAGTGTCCTGTGAGTTCTGACGTTGGTGTAAGCTCACCAGCTTCATACAAGGCCCACATTTCTTTGGCATATTGCTTATCAAGCAGCTCTGGAACGTATTGACCATAATAGTTAGTCATATTCATGACATCACGTTCTAACATCCATTTGGCATTGTTATTTGCAGAAGCATCAACAGCCTGAGGTAGGTCGATAATTATGGGGCCAGATTCATCAACAAGCACATTAAATTCCGACAAATCGCCGTGGATGATACCTGCACAAAGCATACGAGTGACATATTGGATGATCAGATCGTGATCTCTTAATGCTTGCTCTTTTGTCAGGGTGATATCATTTAGACGTGGGGCAACACTGCCTTCCTCGTCAGTCATCAACTCCATCAACAAGACGCCGTGAAAACAACCATAAGGTGTAGGTACGCGTACATCTGCATCAGACAAAGTGTATAAAGCATCGACTTCTGCGCGTTGCCATACTTTCTCTTGTTCATCTCGGCCGAATTTAGACCCTTTTTCCATTGCACGAGCTCGACGACTATTGCGTACCTTACGCCCTTCGCGATAGGTTACGGCTTGCTTAAAGCTGCGCTGCTCAATTTCTTTGTATACCTTCGCACAACAAATTTTGTCTTGGCTACGTACAATGTAGACTGAAGCCTCTTTGCCACTCATTAACTGAGTAAGTACTTCATCTACTAAGCCATCTTCAACCAATGGCAATAATCGTTTGGGTATTTTCATTACACCTACATTCGATAAAAAAGAGATATTTGAAACAGGCTCATCAATGGTTCAAATACAATAACACGGTATTTTAGCTACATTATCTATGTGTTAAGGCATTTAACAAGCTTTTCGGGGCAATTTTACCTTTTTGTTTCACTTTAATTTGGGATAAAGTAACTTTGATAAATTAAGTGGCAGATTTATAAGGATTATTTTTTACTCGTACTCATACATTGCTCTGTGAAATTAGGTATAAACCTTAGGTTTTGCAGGGTGGGCTGAATTTATAACATCGAAAGGAATCGATTATGCGCAATGAAAACATTAAAAGTCTACTTGGCACTGATCTTCCAATTATTCAGTCACCCATGGCTGGTGTGCAAGGAAGTGAACTGGCTATCGCTGTTTGTAAAGCGGGAGGCTTAGGCTCTTTACCTTGTGGAATGTTAAACATTGATGACATTGTAAATGAAATTGCGGTGATTAAAGAGGCAACTGACAGCCCCTATAATCTAAACTTTTTTTGTCATGATATGCCCGATTATGATGAAAATCAGCACGTAATGTGGCAAGCAGAATTAAAACCGTATTTCACTGAGTTAGGTATCGAGTGTGAAAGCCGGCCGCAGGGGGCGAATAGAACACCGTTTAATCATGATATTGCAGATGCTATAGAGCCATTTCATCCTGAATTTATTAGTTTTCATTTTGGCCTTCCCAACCAAGAATTACTTAATCGCGTTAAACGTTGGGGAACCAAAATAGTTTCTTCAGCAACAACGATTGATGAGGCGATGTGGCTTGAGTCTAAAGGGGTTGATGGCATCATTGCTCAAGGATCTGAAGCTGGTGGCCATCGAGGAATGTTTTTGTCCCGTGATATAGCGACTCAAATGACGATGTCTGATTTAGTGTCCCAAATGGCTAATAAAGTAAAAGTACCAATTATTGCGGCAGGTGGCATTTGTGATAGCCAAACAGTTAAAGCCGCTTTAATGCATGGAGCCGAAGCTGTTCAGGTAGGCACTGCGTATTTGCTTTGTACTGAAGCAAAAACGTCTCAATTACACCGCTCAGCGATCAAGAGCGAAAAATCACAGCATACAGCGCTTACCAATATTTTCTCTGGCAGGCCAGCTCGCGGCATTGTAAATCGCGTGATGAAAGAACTTGGCTATATCAATACATCGGCACCTGCGTTTCCCTACGCATCAATAGAAATGACCCAATTGCGTGCTCACTTCGAAAAACAAGGTGATGATGGTTTTTCTCCGTTATGGTGTGGAGAAAACACATCGGGTTGTAAAGAAATTAGCGCAATAGAATTAACACGCCGCCTTGTGAAAGGCATCAACAGAGCAGTATAAGATTATGACTGTCGTGATTATTACCGATATATTTGGATTATGCGATTCAACAGTTAAGCTTTCACTTTTGAATTAACTAAGTTTCTGTCTATGGATAGAGGTTTATAACGAAAAGGATTTTCAGGATGGAAACAATAGTTATCACAGGAGCAAATAGAGGGATTGGCCTCGAACTCACGAAACAGTTTCTTCACTTAGGTTGGCACGTTATTGCTACGTGTAGAGATAAGTCGAAAGCAGACCAACTGAATATGCTAACGAGCAGAGGAAAACTCAGTACTCACTTTTTAGAGCTGACTAACGAGAGCGATGTCGTTGAATTTTGTACTGCTCTTTCTGGGGTTACTGTCGATGTATTAATTAATAACGCAGGTGTACTGGGGGGAGATAACCAAAGTGCGAATAATATGGACTATAACGAGTGGTTAAAAACATTTGCAGTAAATACATTGGCACCGTTTCATCTTGCAACGTCTTTGAAGGGTAACTTGCAGCAGTCATCGCGGCCTCGAATTGTCTCTATTTCAAGTGGAATGGCATCTTTAAGCGGGCAAAGTATTGGCACTTATGCTTATCGAAGCTCAAAAGCCGCACTCAATAAAGTGATGCAAGTATTAGCGAATGAGTATAAACAAGATGGCATTATTGTCTGCCCTGTAAATCCAGGCTGGGTGAGAACAGATATGGGAGGAAAAGGGGCTGATATTTCTGTAGAAGAAAGCGCCGCGGGTTTGGTCGGTTTGATTAATGGATTGACGCTAGATCACTCTGGCCGTTTTTTGTCGTGGGACGGTGAAGAGCTTTCGTGGTAATGATTATTCGATCGTTGCTTATTATCGAATAGCAGGGATAATGACCCGCTTTGTTTATCGATCTAAAGTTGTCCTAATGCGCCTTGATAAATTTGTTTGTAAAAGCACCGAGCTATCGAAACAGGAAGCTATTCGATGGATCCAGAATGGTGAAGTGAAGGTTAATGGTGAGGTTATTGTTGATGAAAGGGCGCAGGTTCATGAAAACAATCAGGTTACGCTTAATGGCGAAAGGTTAAAATGTCGTCCTTTTCGTTATATATTAATGCACAAGCCAGCTGATACGATTTGTTCAAACATTGATGAGTTTTATCCTTCTATCTTTAACCATATCGATGTTGAAAATGTGACTGAGCTTCATGTCGCGGGTCGTTTAGATGCTGATACAACAGGGTTAGTATTGATCACCGATGATGGGCATTGGTCATTTAATATCATTACACCGACAAAGCACTGTGAAAAAGTTTACCGCGTAGGGCTATCTAAGCCTATTGCTGAGGACGCTGCGAGCAAGTTTGAAAATGGTATCAAGTTACAAGGTGAAAAACGACTGACGTTACCTGCTAAGCTCGACATTATTAGTGAAAAAGATGTTTATTTAACGATAACAGAAGGCAAGTTTCATCAGGTTAAGCGTATGTTCTCTGCTGTGGGGAATCGTGTTGTCTCGCTTCACCGTGAAAGAATAGGGGAAGTATGCCTCGATGTTAATGTTGGGCAATGGCGCTTTTTAACCGAAAGCGAAGTTCAGTCATTTTCAGGCTAACCGAGTTAGGTTAGCCAAAGAAGTTAGCCAAAAATCACGACGTTTATCTATTGAGTTGGTATCAGTAGCTTTTGCCCAGCAAAAATAATTGAGTCTGACAAGTTGTTAACTTGCTTTATCAACGAAACGGATGTGTTGTTGTTTTGTGCGAGTTCGCTTAGCGAGTCACCCGCTTGAATATCATAAACATCAAATTTTTCTTTTACATAGCGATAGCTGTTTTTATTTTCGTAAAACAGTGTCTTATTCTTCTTCGGTATTAATATTCTATTGTCGCGCTGCTTAAAGGTGTAGCCGCCAGTATATCCTGGATTAAGTTTAAAGAATGCCTTACTCGATAGCCCGGCATGACCTGCAATGTGTTTTAACTTCACACGCTGGCTAATAATCACTTCATCCATAATCGGCGCTGATTTAATCGAAGCAAAAGGTAGTTCGTTTTGTTCTCTCTCTTTTACTAACTCGACCATGGCTAATAATTTTGGCACATACATTCTGGTTTCTTTGGGTAGTTTTAACGACCAAAAGTCAGTTGATTTACCTGCCGAACGATTGCGTTTAATTGCATTTCGAACCCGGCCGCCTCCGGTATTATACGCTGCTATGGCGTGTAGCCAGTTATGATCAAATTTATCGTATAGGTATTCAAGCAAGTCTAAGGCAGCATCTGTTGAAGCGATGATATCTCGGCGACCATCATAACCACTGACAATATCAAGCCCAAATGAACGACCTGTGGGGGCTGTTATTTGCCAAAGTCCAGCAGCCCCTTTCGGTGAGTATGCAAATTGATCGAAGCTGCTCTCAATAAAGGGGAGCAATACGAGCTCAATTGGAAGATCTCTCTCATCGACTTGTTGGTAGATATAATATAAAAAAGGTTCCGCTCGCTGGGTTACGACTTTTATATGGTAAGGATTGTTGGTGAACCACCGTTTGTAATACCGAATTCGCCGATTATTTGGCACCGCCATTGTGAACTGATCGCTCAGCGTATCCCATAGTTCTATTTCACCTGTTGTATCAGATGTTGTCGTTGTACTTAGCGGCGTGCTTTCAGTGTTTGGAAACCCTGTCGCGACATAGCTGCCATCATAAAGTGTTTGATGAACATCGCAATGCTGCTTAAATGTGCTTGGAGCTATATCTATTTGTGTGACTTCTGGTTGTTCATTCTCGTCTAGCGCGGTTAAGCTCTGACACCCTGTCATTATGGCTAGAACTGAAAGCAAAAAGAGATAATGAATAATCATAATATTTTCATTTCTTAGTAATAACTTATTATCAGAGTGTCATTTTTTTGACTTCGATATTATCTTAGCAGTGAAATTTAGAGTGCAATGTCTCTAAATTGATTTTTGTACCGAAACTTGAAACTAATTTTTCTATCTAATCGATACACCAAGGACTTAACGTTTTACTACGCCGTTTGAATATGGGCGATTATTTTTTTCTGTTTTTTTTCGCGACAACTTAGACGAATAGCGATAACCAGCTAGGCTATAAGTAGATTAAGTGGTTGGTATAGGTAGAAATTATGCAAGAAAGTGTGTACCCAGCAGGAACGGTATTGAAGATTCGTTGTAGTACTTACTGGCACTATGGGCTTGCAGATGGACAGGGGAATGTAATTCATAACTCCAAAAAATGGCGGAGAGTTTCGCTTGATACAGAAACTGATTTTGCAGAAGGGCATACGATTCGGGTCAGCCGAATAGGTAGCGAGGAGCCGCATCTCGCAGTGAACCATGCTTTGGGCCAGATAGGCAGGCCGTATAATTTATTAGATCAAAACTGTGAACAATTTGTTCGAGAAGCACATGGTTTACCCATAGAGTGTACGCAGTTTCAGCGACTTGTTGTTGCCGCAGCTGGTGGCTATATCACATTGAGTGCAAGTACCCCCATCTTAAAAATCGCAGGGGTAGGCATCATGCTCGGAGCCGTTGCTTCAACCTCTGAGCGCTCTCCCTACAAAAAGGCCGTGTTAGGGGCAAAAATAGCGGTAGGATCAAGTTTATTGATCAGCACAATTGCAAGGCGATTGGCTAAACCGCTCTAAGTTGTCACGTTTTGTATGTATATTATTACTGACAACCTCAACTAAATACGAAGACTTCGATCTTGCACACAGAAACCCAATGCATTTCACAGTATGTTACAAAAAGGTAACTGAGTAAAAACACTAATGCATGGGAACATCTGTGACAATTTTAATTGAACGTCATCATGACAAACCTCATGATGACATTACGAACTTGAGTCAAAAAATTGCTGATGAGTTAGAACAAGAATACGGTCTAACGTGGAGTTGGCAAGAGAATAAACTACATATTAACCATGCTTCAGCTAGGGGGTTTCTCCATGCTCAAGAGGGTAAAATAACGATTGAGCTGCAGCTTGTTGGTTTTGCAGCCAGTTTTTTTGCTGGCAGTATTGAATCTCACATCTCTGAACGGCTTGATAAACTCTTACTCGCCAGTTAACAGCGGTTATTTGATTACCTTTGCGTAAAGGCTGCATGCTAACGAGTATAACGACTTAAATCTTATTAGGGCTCTTTTGAGCCCTTTTTTGATCGCTAACGACCTATTTACCTTACTACTTACCTTATTATTTACTTTACCTCTGAATATCTGTTTTTAGCTATTGCTTCTGTCCTTCTAGGTCTGAATGAATCTTTTAACGATAAATTGTTGTTTTAGGGAGAACATTCTAATTGAAATTCGTAAATTGTAGTTAAGCAGTCAGGCAAGAGCCAATGGCTGGCACAGTTGCAATTAGTATGGAGGGCACACTGATGGGTCTATTTAAAGAGACTGCGGCAGAATCAAAAAAAGAACAGATTCGTGACGCAATGGTATACAACATTTGGTTAGCTGGTCTAGGTGCTTATGCAAAAAGCGCAGAAGAAGTGAACCAACTTTCTGATAAAAGCAAAAGCTTGTTTGATGAGTTAATTGAGCGCGGCCGCGCTGTTGAATCAAAAACTAAAGAGAAAGTGCACACTGCACGCAGCCAAACTTCAGTTGCGATTGAAGAGCGTATGCACAACATGGTGCAAAAGTTTATTGGTGTTGATAACGAGCGTCTTGATCGTGTTGACGACAAGATTGATCAATTAACAGCGAACATTGAAGCACTTCTTGAGCGTCAGCAAGCTGAAAAGCAAACACCTGCGAAAAAAGTAACGCGCTCACGCGCAGTTAAAGCTGAAGATAAGCCAGCAGCGAAAAAGCCAAGTGTTGCTCGCCGTAAAACAGTAAAAGCAGCTGAGCCTGTTGTTGCGAAAGTTGATGAAGTGAAGAAAGAGACAGAAGCGCCGGTAAAGCCACAAACCGTAGCAGCTAAACCTGTTGCGGATGTAAAAAAAGACGTTGTAAAAACAGTTGATAGTGTGAAACCAGAAGTGGTTTAAGCGACTTACCGGTCAAAGACCAATGGTAGTAATTAGATACTTTAATCCAGCGTATTAACGCAGGGGGAAATGATTATGAGTGATAATACAGTAGTAAAAGCGGCTAAAAATGTCGTAGAAAGCGGTGAAGGCGTTGCGCGCAACATTTGGTTAGCAGGTCTAGGTCTTTACAGCCGTAGCCTTGAAGAAGCGCAACAAATTAATGAGAAATCAAACCAAGCATTTGATGACCTTGTTGAACGCGGTAAAGAAGTTGAAATCCAAGCAAAAGAATGCATTGGAAAAAACACAGAAAAAGCCACAGAAGAAGTGGAAGCAGGTATGAATGACTTGTTCTACCGCTTAAGTGGCGTAGACCGTGAAAAGCTAGAACGTATGGATGAGAAAATCGATAAGCTAACTTACGCGGTCGAGAAATTGGCAGAAGCAGAGTAACTGCCAATGCAGGGTTACGTTTATAGCCAGCCAGACGATAAGTAACCCTGTTGGCGTTGTTATCACAAATCCAGTCTGCTGATAACAATGCTTTTTAGGTTGCGCGTGGGCCATGCACGCGCAACTTTTTTGTTATATCACGAACTATTTACAAAGTGAAGAGTGAGTGTCAGCAGAATAAAACAGCAGTGTTTGTCATAATTGACAGAAATTTAAGCAGTGTTCTGAGAGATTAGTCGATCATTTAATGCCAAATATTGACCAAATGGCTTATTTAACTCTAACTTTGTAAATGATATGTAACAAAGGTGGCGTATATGGAAAGTTGGCGAAATAGGGCTTTCAACAAGGTTTTATTCCGAATAATGAGGCAGCGACTAGCAAATTGTAACTCGACAGAAGAGATGCGTGACCTCATCTTATCTGTTGATAACTATGGACCATTTATTGCCTCTCCTAAAGGTATGGAGGTTATTCCAGCGAACTTTGCTGATGTACCATGCCAATGGGTAAACATGCCTAATAGCAGTGGAAATAAAATTATTCTCTACTTTCATGGTGGAGGCTTTTGTTTTCATAGTCCCAAAATTCACAATGCCTTTCTTGCTCGCCTTGCGAATCAAACCAAATCTCGCGGCTTAATGGTGAATTATCGCCTTGCGCCCGAGCATCGTTATCCTGCCGCACCAGATGATTGTTTCGCTGTATACCGATCTTTATTGGTAAAAGGTTACCTACCGCATCAAATCTTTCTAGCTGGCGATTCTGCTGGTGGCAACCTAGCATTGACAACGATGTTGCGACTACGAGATGCGAACTTGCCGTTACCTGCAGGGGCGATACTGATGTCACCTGTTTCTGATATGGCAGTAACGGGCGAGTCAGCATTTAAAAAGTGTAAAGATGATCCCTTCTTTGACCTCAGTACCTTATTGTTAATGAGAAACAATTATATCGGCACCCAAAACCCCTGTGATCCGGATATTTCACCATACTACGCCGATCACCGTGATTTGCCGCCTGTCTTTATTACCGCTGGAACAGAAGAGCTCTTGATGGATGACTCTATTCACCTTGCTGAGCGCATGGGTGAGGCCGGCAATGATGTCACCGTTCATATCGTTAAGGGGGTACCTCATGTTTATCCGTTGTTCCAACAGCTCAGCGAAGCACGAGAAGCACGAAAGTTGATGGTGGGCTTTATTACTGAGCAATTTAAGCGAGCGAAGGGAGTTGTTAAGAAAGCGGGATAGCTAAATAGAGTCGGTAAAAAGGGGTTGTGAGCAAGCTATCGATGAATGATAGGGTATTGCTTTAAATTAATGCTTATGCATTCTACCTTGCTGTTCGAGGCGTTTATCAACCGCTTTTCGGTAACACTGGGATAATAGCTTTTTTACCAATGGAATGCTCATTAACCAGGCCAACGGGCGCAGATACCAGACTTGCTTTAGTAATAGAATATAGGCATCTAGCTCTTTATAAATAGAGCCGTTTTCATGCTGGACATGCAACTCTTTAACAGCTAAGTAAGGGTCTATTCCTAATGTCTTTAAATAGTCTTCTTTGCCTGTAATGTCACACCAGCGCACATTACTTTGCTTCCCCAGTCTTCGCTCAAACCAGTCACGATCTTTGATGCAACTCGGACAGGCACCATCATAGAAGATAGTTAACACCTCTTTTGACATGACCAAAGCCTTAGTACAGATACCTACATAAAGTGTAGTTAGCCCGGTGCCAATAAGAAAAAACCAAGGCCTAAACCTTGGTTTTTGTAAATAATTCTTGATAGGAAAAGCTAGTTAACCAGTTCATCAAGTAAGTCTTGATGGGTATAGAAAGGGGACTCGGCACTTTCTGTAAGGTACGGCTCAACCATAGAAATAAGCCTTAATACGCCCGCTCGAACAAGATCGCTTTCACTGTATTTATCATCAAGTAGCGTTTGGTAGTTTAACCAATTCAAACTGACTAACAGTAGGTTATCGGCTAATAGCGGTAAGCTGTCTTTGTCGCACTTGAGTTTTCCAAGATCGACCAAGTGGGTCAGCATGTCATGGCTTAAATGACGAAGCTTTAATATCAAGGTTTTGATTTTTCGCTTAAGCAGCGGGTTCTGGCCGTTGAGGTTATCGAGATTACGAAATAAGAACCGGTAATGGGTAAATAAGGCCATAACGGTGTGCATGAAAGGCCAGTAGTCATCAAAATCTTTGACTTGTTTTACATATTCATTACTGATTGTTGTCATAGAGTTTTGAAGTTCAGCCACTAACGTCGCTATGATCTCTTCTTTGCCTCTAAAATGGTAATACAAGTTACCTGGGCTAATCCCCATTTCTGTTGCAATAATTAATGTGCTGACTTGGGCAACACCATCACGGTTAAACAGTTCAAGACTGACCGATAAAATCCTATCTTTGGTTTTCATAGTCCTTTCCTTGTCTTTACATGATAACCGTCAATCAAACCGCTAAGCAGTTCGATTGACGGTATCAGTGATCATGCTGTTATTCTTCAGCCACAAGCTGCGGTAAAACACGACGTAAGAAATCGTATTCGCCATCCATTTGCGCTTTCATATCATTACAGATGAATGAGACAAGGGTACTACCAACAAGCGGTATTGATGATGTCACGTCCATAGACACGTTATTTTGCGTCGCGATGCCATTTCTGTCGGCAGGTTCGCTAAACATCATCTGGCCACTGATGAAGGCTGGTACACCAATAATTTCAACGTTCAGCTTACACAATAGCTGGTCGTTTTCTTGCCAATGCCAAGATTCAGATTGTTTAATAACGTTATGGCTACCAAGCAGGCTCTTTAATACACCAGGCACATTGGCTGGCATTTCACGCTGCGTTTCAACGATAAAGCCATCATCAGTTTCAGCAATCTTAGTTACACGTACATTCTTGGCGCCAAGCTGTTGGTATTTYTCAACAATCAGCTCTTCTTCACTGAAGTAACGCAGTAGAGTATCTAAGTTTTCTTTGTAATCATGAATTACGGAGACTTGCATATTCTACCCTTACATGTGAATTTCGCGCATGAGGCTGTTTAATGCCACAACATCTGCAGTTGGTTTTTTCTTTTCACTGCTATCTGATTCTTCAAGCTCTTTGCCGTGGTTAGGGTTGTAGCCCGTCGCCATGAGCAATTCACCCATTTTCGGATAGACACCGTGGATAAAGGCACCCAACAGACCCAACTTGGTCGCAATACGTTTCGGCTTTTCGATAATCGCTTTGATGATGAGATCCGCTGCTTCTTCAGGGCTCAATAGCGGAATACCACCTTCTGCTTCACGGTAATGATCAGAAATCATGCGAGTTTCAACTAACGGCATGTTAATGGTCGTAAAGTTGATCCCTTGGCTGCCTAGCTCGATACTGGCAGTACGTGTAAAGCTATCCAATGCCGATTTTGATGCAGCATAAGCTGAGAATAACGGCTGGTTAGTCAACACGGCAATCGATGAAATGTTGATAATATGGCCTTCGCCCGCTTCAATCATTTCTGGCAAATTACCTAGGATCATACGAAGTGAACCAAAGTAGTTGATCTGCATTGTGCGTTCGTAGTCATGCAAACGGTCTGTTGCTTTTTCTACGGAGCGACGGATAGAGCGGCCAGCATTGTTGATAAGGATATCGACTTTGCCGTGGTCTTTCTTTATTTGCTCAATAACCGCTTGGCTTGGTTCATCTTGACTCAAGTCACACTGGTAGATAAAGGCATTGCCACCTAAACGTTCAATATCATTACGAGTTTGCTGTAAGCGCTCTAGGTCACGAGCGATAAGTACCAAACGGGCTTTGGTGGATGCTAACTTAATCGCAGTGGTGTGGCCGATACCAGAAGAAGCACCGGTGATCACAACAACTTTGCCATTCACACGGCCTTGTAGTGTTTTTTCAATGTGTAGTTCTGGATCTAGGTTACGCTCCCAGTAATCCCAAATCTTATCCGCGTAGTCTGGTAGGCGAGGGCAAGAGATGGTGCTGTCTTCCAGAGCGGTTAATGTATTTGAGCAATCAAATTGGGTTGGGGCATTGAAGTAGCCCATTGCGTCTTTTGGCACATCCATTTCAGTACTGATGGCATCAATGAAGCGTTTCAGTACAGGGATTTGGCCCAATTGTCCCCAGAAGTGCGATGGCACCATGCGGAATACGCGCATATCAAGGCGCATTGCCATACGAGGTGCGTGACCTGCTTCGGCAAACATATTGATGACTTCGCCTGAGCGGTATGGGTCTGGGTCAACGATATGGAAGCACTGGTTATCAATGTTATCTTTATGAGAAATGTGGTCAATGGCATCAGCGACGTAGTCAACCGGAACAAGATTTAAGCGACCACCTTCAAGTCCGATAAGTGGCGCCCATTCAGGAAGCGCACGGCGGATTTTTTGAATAACTTTGAAGAAGTAATAAGGGCCGTCAACACGATCGGCTTCACCGGTTTTTGAATCACCGATCACAATGCCAGGGCGGTAAGCACGCCATGGGATCGTCGCGCTCTCTTGAACTAACTTCTCAGCATTATGCTTGGTTGAGAAATACGCATGATCAAGGCCTGTCGCCTCGTTAAGCATGTCTTCGCGGAACCAACCACGGTATTGGCCTGCAACAGCAATTGAGCTGAAGTAGTGGAAGCAGCCCGCATTGATACGTTCTGCAAATCGAAGTGTATTATCGGTACCTTCAATATTGGCACGCATCATATCTTCTTCATCAGCTTGCAAATCATAAATAGCTGCAAGGTGGAAGAATTGATCAATTTTTCCAGTCAGTGATTTTGTATCTTCAGCGGAAATACCTAGGTTCTTTTCGGTGATCGAACCCTTAATAGAATGGAATTTATTCTTAGGTAAATTGTGTTTTTCAATGAGCGCAGCCAGCCTGTCGTTTGACATTTGATCATAAGACAAGATGTAGATTTCACCAGGACGTTTTGCCAGACGTTGTAGTAACTGTGAACCGATAAATCCAGTTGCGCCGGTTATGAAATAATTCATTACCACTCCTTCGCGGTTATTATTTTAACATTCAATTGCAGAGTAATTTACTGATCGGATGACCTCTTATACTGCAGAGTAATTTACTGGTCAGACGACTAAAAATAGTGTGCACCTAGTGGCACAAATGCTCAAAGGAAAAGCCAGTAAAATGAGCGTTGGATCACTATTCTATCAGGGAATATGTTGATTTAGAGTAATTGCTCACAGAATCTACAGGCGATTTTCAGCCGTCACATCAGACCAGTGGCAAATAACGTGTTTTGTAACATACGCGATATAACAATTTGGAAACAATTTTGGCCGATTTTTCTTCTGATTGTCAGCACATGTCATTTGAAAGTACTGAAAGATATTTTTGCTGGCAAAATACTTTTGATGAGGTGTTTTATTGAATAATAAGATTGCATCTTTTGCGGCGGTGAATCATGAGGCATTTGTAAAATGAGAGCAAAGTGTGAGTGGATCACAAATAAATAAAAAAACGCGGGCATTAACCCGCGAGAATAGTTTATTAAGTATTTACACAATTGTTGTTAAGTTGATTTATAAAATGAACAACAAACTGGTTTTAGGGCATCTTAAGCTGGACACATCTTCTTACTTAGCACGCCATATTTTCATGTCTGTTTGTTCAAAATAGTAGCCATCAGGTTTAACTCGTTTTAACCTTTCACATCTAAGATAAGGTTATCTTTCCCACTATAGACTTGAAAGCGATGGCCCTTCGCTCGGGCTATCATGGTTATGCCAAGTTTCTGTGCTAAATCGAACCCCATCTGTGTCGCACCAGAGCGCGAGAGCAGCACTGGAATACCCATCTGCGCAACTTTAATGACCATCTCAGAGGTTAGACGGCCGGTGGTGTAAAAGATTTTGTCTTCACCCGTTTCGCCTTGTAACCACATTTCACCAGCAAGTGTGTCTACCGCGTTATGGCGGCCAACATCCTCAACAAACGATAAGATGTTGGTGTCTTTACAAACCGCGCAGCCATGAACAGCACCAGCAGCTTTATAGGTTTCATTATGATGGGTAAGCGATTCAAGTAAGCCATATAAGGTTGATTGTGAAATAGAGGGTTGCGGTAGAGTCACATTTTCTAATTTCTTCATTACATTGCCAAACATGGTGCCTTGACCACAGCCAGAGGTAACGGTTTTTTTCTCAAGCTGTTTAGCAAGACCGGATGTATTTTCTTTGGTAATGACGGCTGCTGAGTTGGTTTCCCAATCTATGATCAATGATTCAATGGCATCAATATTTTCAATAAACCCTTGGTTCTTTAAATAACCCAAGACGAGTGCAGAGGGGCGTTCGCCCAGTGTCATTAGCGTAACGACTTCAACCCAATTTAGATAAACCGTTAAAGGATGCTCGCAGGCAATTTCTTTTTCCATCATGTCGCCATATTCATCCATAACGTGAACGGTCATGGTTTGTTTAACCGATGAATTGGTTTTTATGATTTTTGGCAGTGTGCTCATCAAAAATTCCTGCTGTTTCAAATACAAATCGAAGGTAAGAGATTTTGTCCCGATGTTCTATAGGCAAATAGCTAAATGTTATCTCATTCTTGCGTTCGCGAACCTATAGAGTCGGTCTATTCTCAATAATGCATAAGTCATTATTCTAAATGGGTGTATGCAGGATATTAAAGCGTTAAATCAAGCATCGTTCATTTATTACTGATTGTAGGCAAAATTAATTAGTTGGTGAAAAAGATAACAGAGTACAGCTAATAAAGGCTAAAGGATTGATTTTTCATAGTTGGCCTAATGTTTGCTTTGTATGACTGAAGTCCAGTATCAGATGAGCATAACGGTTTAAGGAGAGAAAGTGCCAGAACTACATAAAGACGAATCTATTTGGCCTATTGCCTTCCGCTTGGTGTCTGAAGAAAAGCAAATTGGTCGTTGGTCGACACTATCTTGGTCTATTGAAGACGTTTGTCTTTACGACCAAGAAAAAAAAGATCAGCTCGTTCAGACTGACAACGGGCATTTGCTTGCACTAGAGCTATATCGTGATGAACGTACTGATTACCGTTTTAACTTGAGCTCGCAAGACCCGCACCTATTTTTTGTATGTGAAGAAGAGAATGAACAGCTTTCGCCACTATTAGTCACGGCGGCACAGAGTGTCGCTGGTAGCTACATGGATGGGGATTACCAAGTTCTTCACATTAAAGCACCACTACAAGTTCAGGCTTGGATGGAAGCGTTTATCGGTCGTCATGGCGAGCTTATCGAATTTCGTGGCAAGCGTTGTAAAGATAAGCGTAAAGAGAAAAAAGGGCGTTCAAGTGGCAACTAATTTTCTTCAGCGCTGGTCAACAAGGAAACTTAAGGCTAAGGAAGAAAAAGCCACAGGAAATTATGATGTTGATGCTCTATCAACAGCATCTTCTACGGATGAAGCGATAACTCAAACGGCTGAACCGCTGTGTCATAGCAACGATGAAGAGGCTGGCATTGGGCATTCTGACGATGCATCTTCAAGTACATTGGCTGTTAGTGAAGAAGGTGGCTCAAAGAACGAAGAGCCGCAACTGACATTTGCTGATGTGGCAAGAGTCAGTTTTGATTCTGGTGTGACGTCTTTTATGAAAGAAGGCGTTGAAAGGTCAGTTAAGAAGGCTGCATTACGTAAGCTATTTCATTCAGATGAATTTAACTATGTTAGCGATATGGATGATCACACTGAAGACTTTTCTAATATCCCAACACTTGATTCTAATGTCACTAAACAACTTCGTCATTGGGTAAATGAAGCGGCAGAAAAAGTCGATGAACTGCTAACAGACGCAAGCAGTACTGAACGAGCAGTAGCAAATTATGACATTGATCAGATTGAATCAGGTGTTGAATTACCTGATACGTTAACGCATTACGATGATGATAAATACAAAATGGTTGAGGCATCGCTATTCGGTAATGATATGGATGCACTCGCTATAACACAGGCTAACTCGTCATCGAGTGCTGCACTGACAACAAATGATAATTGAGACAAAAAGGGAATAATACCCTTAAAAATCATCGGGACAAATTGGCGCAATATACAGCAATGTGTGGGACAAATTGTCGCTTTCAGTGTTAGCCAAGTTGTCTCTTTCTGACTTTAGCGCCTTATAGGTCATTTTATTCCGTGAAAAGTTGGATCGGTTATTGCTCTAACCTATGAGCATGAAGTGAATTGTCTTAAAAAGCATATAGGAACAATGACCTTCAATCGGCACTGACTAGCGGTGACGAATAGACAGGAATAAGAATGTTAAATAGTACACTCGAAGCATTATCTGATAGTAAGTTTACTTGTAATAATGGAAAAGCACGTCTAGCGGCAATTAATGGCACGGTTGAGCTGTCTAATTTAATTCCCCCTACGGTTTCTTATGAGAGCCGGGGTAACGTTGTCATTATTGGGGCGGAAGATACGATTACCTCAATGGCATCTCAGTTTTCTGCATTGAATTCGGTAACCCTACTTGCCACTGAAAAAGCAGAATTACCTCAAACATGTGCGAATCTATATTACACGCAGACTGTGACAGTTAAAGGTTACCTCGGGGCTTTTTATGTGACATGTGCTGTTGATGGGAATGCACTTTCAACAGCGAACCTCGCAAAAGTTGCCATTGGTGCTGACTGTTTTGATCTTGTGGTAGATATGACAGTAGAGGGTGTGATTGCCGTTGAAATTCCTGCTCCGGGTTATTATGCCGTTGGTGCAGGCAAAGCAACACTCGCAGATGTGATTGAAGAATTGCCTGATATGTTAGGTACCTTCGATAAACCAAAGTACTTTCGTTTAAATCCTGATTTATGTGCCCATTCATCTCGTGGCATTAGTGGGTGTGATCGTTGTGTTGATGCATGTCCAGCAGGTGCTTTATCAAGCACTGGGCATTCTATTGAAATCAATCCTTACCTTTGTCAGGGCGTTGGTACTTGTGCAACTGCCTGTCCGACAGAAGCGATTAGTTACGCATTACCTGATCCTGATAATACTCAGCATTTTGTTTATCGCCTATTAACACGTTATTTCGAGGAAGGAGGCGAGGCTCCAACTTTGCTTCTATTTGGAAATCGTGATGAAACTGCGGTTGCTAATGCTTTGCCTCTATTACCGACAACGGTTATTCCGGTTGCATTGGAAGAGCTAGCGACAGTTGGAATTGATACTTGGTTTAGTGCCTTAGCATATGGTGCGCATCAAGTTCTTTTAGCGACAAATACTGCTTATATTCCCGACACGATAGATCGCGTACTTAGCGATGAAATTACCATTGCGCAGACATTTTTATCCGAATTGGGTTACGAAGCTGATCGTATTACCTTATTTGATATTGCCGATGCGGAACAATTTAACGGTTTTGATGCTGCTTTATTAGCTCGTCATGAACGCTTAGAAGGCACGAAAAGAGAAAAACTCTTTAGCGTACTTGATGACCTTTATGCGCAAGCACCAACGAAACCAAAATTTTCCAATATTACTGAGAATGCGCCTTACGGTTCTGTCGAATGTCAAACGGATGATTGCACATTATGTATGAGTTGTGTGGCTGTTTGTCCAACACGGGCATTGCATGCCATTGGTGATCGCCCAGGATTATTATTTATTGAGCAAGATTGTGTTCAATGTGGCATGTGTGAAAAGGCTTGTCCTGAAAAAGTGATTTCACTTAAGCCTGGTTTAACTTGGGAAAGTGAAGCTCGACAAACTGCACGTGTTGTTCATGAAGAAGAAGCGGCTTGTTGCACAAGTTGCGGGAAACCATTTGCCCCTGCATCTATGGTGAAAATGTTAACTGAAAAGTTACAAGGTCACTCTCATTTTCAGGGTGATGCGATTCGTCGTTTATCAATGTGTGAAGATTGTCGAGTTAAAGATATTTTCACCACTATTACCGACGATCCTGAAAGTCAGTTGAAGGTGTAGGGCGAAAAAATGGAACAAAAAATGAAGACTCAGCAAGCCGAAATGTCAGCACAACAAGACACACTTCGCGTGGATATTTACGCAATGCTTGCCACACTTTTACGTCAAGCTCCGGATCAATCAATTCTTGATTGGCTTTCTGACCTTGACGTTGGTGTGCAAACCGCCGTTCACAATACCACGACAATAGCAGCGGCTTGGCCTGTGCTTAAGTTGGCGGCACAGAAGACCACACTTTTAGCGGTAGAAGATGAATATCAAGATTTATTCATTGGTATTGGTCGCGGTGAAATTGTGCCTTTTGGATCTTGGTACTTAACCGGGTCTTTAATGGAAATGCCGCTTGCCCATCTTCGTCGTGATTTAGCTCAGTTGGGCTTCCAACGTGATGAGTCAGTGAAAGAGCCTGAAGATCATATTGCGGCATTGCTTGAGGTGATGGCTATGCTGGTGGAAGACGGTGACTTGCATTTGCAGCGCTCCTTCTTTAATCGCCATATCGCACCATGGTTTGAACGGTTTTGTTTTGATTTGAAATCAGCGAAGAATGCTGTGTTTTATAGTGCTGTGGGTGAATTGCTATTGCAATTCATGACGATCGAAAAAACGCGTTTTGTGGAAGTGAACTAAAATCTTCCTAATTGATTTTTTGTGACGACGTAACCCTATACAGCCCTTTACAAGGCTTGTTGCGTTCTAACAATCGAAAAACTTAGCAAAATAATAGACTTCCGACTGTTAAGTAACCTAAGCAGATCTGGAAGCAACATGATAAAGGAGCAAGCTTTTATGAGTGAGCACAAAAAACCTGATCAAAGCCGACGTCAGTTATTAAAAAATATTGGCCTGACGGTGGCTGCTGGTGCTGTTGCAGCTGGTACAACAACGGCGGTTCAAGCTGGTGTTGATAAGCCGGAAGAGAAGAATGAAAACTCAACAGGATATCGTGAAACGAAACATATTCGCGATTATTACGAAACCTTGTAAGGCGGAGCCATAAATGAAACTGACAAAACGTTCCGACAACGTGAGCAAGGACGAAAACCAGCTTGGTATATCCCGTCGTTCCTTTATCCGTAATACATCACTGGCTGCGGCTGGTGGTGTTGCTGGTGCCTCCATGTTTGCACCGAGCATGATGAAAAAAGCGCAAGCTAAAATTGTTGACCCGAAAGCACCTGTAGACGTTAAGCGTACTATTTGTTCTCACTGCTCTGTGGGCTGTGGTATTTACGCAGAAGTACAAGAAGGTGTCTGGACTGGTCAAGAACCCGCTTTCGATCACCCTTTTAATGCTGGTGGACACTGTGCAAAAGGTGCTGCGCTTCGCGAACATGGTCATGGTGAGCGTCGCATCAAATACCCTATGAAACTTGTCGATGGCAAGTGGAAGAAATTAAGCTGGGAGCAAGCACTAGATGAAGTGAGCCAGCAGGTTTTAAAAATTCGTGAAGAGTCAGGCCCAGACTCGGTTTACTGGCTTGGTTCGGCGAAGCACAATAACGAACAGGCTTATCTGTTCCGTAAGATGGCATCACTTTGGGGGACCAACAATGTTGACCACCAAGCACGGATTTGTCACTCAACCACAGTAGCTGGCGTTGCCAACACTTGGGGTTACGGTGCCATGACCAACTCACTAAACGACATGCATAATTGCAAGTCGATCTTATTTATTGGTTCAAATCCTGCCGAAGCTCACCCTGTGGCCATGCAGCACATCCTGATCGCAAAAGAGAAGAACAGCTGTAAGATCGTGGTTGCCGATCCTCGCCGCACACGTACCGCTGCGAAATCAGATCACTACGTGTCATTGCGCCCAGGTTCAGACGTAGCCTTCGTTTGGGGTGTTCTATACCACATATTCAAAAACGGCTGGGAAGATAAAGAATTCATTCGCCAGCGTGTTTGGGGTATGGATGACGTTCGCACTGAAGTTGAAAAGTGGAATCCGGCTGAAGTTGAACGTGTATCTGGTGTACCAGAAGCTGATGTTTATCAAACGGCGAAACTACTTTCAGAAAACCGTCCTGGTTGTGTTGTTTGGTGTATGGGTGGTACTCAGCACACCACTGGTAATAATAATACGCGTGCCTACTGTATTCTTGAGTTAGCGCTTGGCAACATGGGTAAATCGGGTGGTGGTGCGAACATTTTCCGTGGTCACGATAATGTACAGGGTGCCACTGACTTTGGTGTACTGTCTGATAACCTTCCTGGTTACTACGGTCTGTCTGAAGGTGCGTGGAAGCACTGGGCAAAGGTATGGGATGTTGATTATGAATGGCTAAAAGGCCGTTTTGATCAGGCTGACTATCGCGGCAAAAAACCAATGAACAATGCCGGTATTCCAGTATCACGTTGGATAGATGGTGTTCTTGAAGACAAAGGTAATATCGAACAGAACGATAATGTTCGGGCTATGTTCTATTGGGGGCATGCGGTTAACTCACAAACGCGTGGTCCAGAAATGCGTACTGCAATGGGTAAGCTGGATATGATGGTGATTGTTGACCCATACCCAGGTGTTGCTGCAGTTATGAATGGCCGTAAAGATAATGTCTACCTGCTACCTGCGACCACACAGTTTGAAACAACGGGTTCGGTGACGGCGACTAACCGTTCAGTGCAATGGCGCGATAAGGTTATCGAGCCTCTGTTCGAATCTAAAACTGACCACGAAATCATGTACTTGCTTTCACAAAAGCTAGGTTTAGCAGAGCAGCTATTCAAAAACATTAAGGTTGAGAATAACGAGCCTGTTATTGAAGACATTACTCGTGAATATAACAAAGGTATGTGGACAATCGGCTATACAGGTCAGAGCCCTGAGCGATTGAAAGCTCACCAGCAAAATTGGCATACCTTCCATAAAACGAGTCTTGAAGCTGAAGGCGGTGTGGCAGACGGTGAGACTTACGGCTTGCCTTGGCCATGCTGGGGTACAGCAGAAATGAAGCACCCTGGTACACATATTCTTTACGATACCTCGAAAACCGTTGCGCAGGGTGGTGGTAATTTCCGTGCTCGTTTTGGTGTTGAACGTAATGGTGAAAGCCTATTGGCTGATGGCAGCTATTCACTGGGTTGTGAGCTAGAAGACGGTTATCCAGAATTCAGCGACAAAATGCTCAAGCAACTGGGTTGGTGGGATGATCTAACCGCAGAAGAAAAAGCTCAGGCTGAAGGGAAAAACTGGAAAACCGATTTGTCAGGCGGTATCCAGCGTGTCGCTATCAAACATGGTTGTATTCCGTTTGGTAACGCAAAAGCACGTACTGTGGTATGGACATTCCCTGATGCCGTACCGTTGCACCGTGAACCGCTATATACGCCTCGTCGTGACCTTGTAACAGACTATCCAACGTGGAATGACAGTGAGGCAATGTTCCGTCTACCAACGTTATACAAATCAATTCAAGACAAAGACATGTCAGGTGAATACCCAATTGTACTGACCTCTGGTCGCTTGGTTGAATACGAAGGCGGTGGCGATGAGACTCGTTCAAACCCATGGTTGGCAGAGCTTCAACAAGAAATGTTTGTGGAAGTGAACCCGAAAGATGCGAATGACCTAGGTTTCCGTGATGGTGACATGGTGTGGGTTGAAGGTGCAGAAAAAGGTCGAATTCATGTTAAGGCAATGGTGACACGTCGAGTGAAACCGGGTTTGGCATTTATTCCATTCCACTTTGGCGGTAAGTTCCAGGGCGAAGATTTGCGTCCTAACTACCCTGAAGGTTGTGCACCATATGTATCTGGTGAGTCGGCAAACATTGCAACTACCTATGGTTATGATCCTGTTACTCAAATGCAGGAAACGAAAGTAACCCTTTGTAAGATTTCGAAAGCGTAAGGAGTCATTCAGATGGCACGTATGAAATTTCTTTGTGACTCTAAACGTTGTATCGAGTGCAACGGTTGTGTGACAGCTTGTAAGAACGAAAACGATGATGCGCTAGAGTGGGGTATTCAACGTCGTCGCGTTGTCACGCTAAACGATGGTGAGCCAAACGAGAACTCAATATCAGTTGCTTGTATGCACTGTAGTGATGCGCCTTGCATGGCGGTTTGCCCTGCTGATTGTTTCGTACAAACAGAAGATGGCATTGTTCTTCATGATAAAGACTTGTGTATTGGTTGTGGCTACTGCTTATTCGCTTGTCCGTTTGGTGCGCCGCAGTTTCCTAAGCAAACAGCATTTGCTGAGCGTGGCAAGATGGACAAATGTACATTCTGTGCTGGCGGTCCTGGTGTAGAACCTGGCTCAGTTGAAGAGAAGCAGAAGTACGGTGCTAACCGTATTGCTGAAGGGAAGTTACCAATGTGTGCATCGCTTTGTTCAACCAAAGCCTTGCTTGCAGGAGATGCAGCCAAAATCTCTGATATTTATCGTGAGCGTGTGGTTGCACGTGGTGCAAAAGAGGCAGGCTGGGCAAACGTTGATGCAGACGATCTTGCTTATGACGCAGCTAAAGAACGCAAGGCTTAAGCTTTGCAAACACTAGGGGCTAGCTAATCGCAGGCTAGTGTCTAAAAGTTTGGCTTGTTGTGGTGAACGGTATGTCTGCCATGACAAGCTGAATGCTAGATTGAGTGAAACTGTTAATAAACAGTCGGGAGTTTTATGACTAAGCGAATTCAACATTGGTTTGGCATGCTGGTAACCGTATTAATGCTGACATTATCTTTATCAGCATTTGCCAGTAATGAAGCCAATGATAACTCTAATACGGAGCGCTTGGGTGAGTCTGTGGTGAGTAAAGAGATCGTAGCTTTTGCTGGTGCAGATTATTGGCGCATGGTCAAAGATGGTCAGGAGGGTACCACCACCTCACAGTCACCGGAACACGGTGTACTTATCAGTGTTCCGGGGCAAACATGGTACATTTTGAAAGAAAAGTGGATGTCTCCGTTAGGGGCACTCGCTATCTTTGGTAGCTTAGTAATGGTCGCTTTAGCTTATTTGGTTGTTGGCCCTCTTAAATTAAGCAAGCCTAAGACGGGACGTAAGATTAAGCGTTGGACTCGGATGGATCGTGCGCTTCATTGGAGCATGGCATTTACGTTTTTAACATTGGCATTTAGTGGTTTAACGCTTGTATATGGTAAGCACTTTATCAAGCCTGTCGTACCGACAGAGCTGTGGGGCTGGGTTATTTACACCGCGAAGCAGTATCATAACTACATTGGTCCAATTTTTGGCATTCTCTTGTTGGCTGTACTATTGAAGTGGTGGCGTAAGAGCGTGTTCAATATGGTCGATATGAAATGGTTTATGAAAATGGGTGGTATGGTCGGAAAGCATAAAGGCTCACACCCTTCGGCTGGCTTTTCTAATGGTGGAGAAAAGGTGATCTTCTGGTTGTTGATTTTCTTTGGCCTGTTTATCACTGTCAGTGGGTTTGTGTTAGATTTCCCCATTTTTGGTCAAACCCGTCGTGATATGGAACTGTCAAACCTTGTTCATATGTTCTCAGCACTTATTTTGATTTGTGGTTTCATCTTCCATATCTACATAGGTTTGTTTGGTATGGAGGCGGGGCTGGATGGCATGATCACTGGTGAAGTCGATGAAACATGGGCGAAAGAGCACCATGATCTATGGTTTGATGAGGTAAAAGACCTTCCTGAAAATCAACCAGACTACGATGCTAAAATTGATGCAGACAAGAAGGGCAGCTCCGCACAAGATAATGTGTAGCTATTAACTCTTTTATATCGAAAGCCGACTTTTTGTTAAAGGTCGGCTTTTTATTTGCCGTATAAGCTTAAATACAGCTAGTTAACTAGCTGTATTTATTAAACAAAAACAAGAGTCATGTTAGTATTACTGGAGGATGGTAAAGAGCTTACTTTTATAAAGAGAAGTCATCAAATCACACCTAACGCACTATAACTTTATATTTAACAAAGAATATTAGACTAATGTATTAGGCAATATACTTATAACCTTATGAAAACAATGGTATAAAGTCTTTATAGATAATAAAGTTAAGGGTGCAGTTATGCTTTTTCCGTATCGAAATATTGTTATTCTCACTGGGGCTGGTATTTCGGCTGAATCGGGCATCCGTACATTCCGTGATCAGGATGGGTTGTGGGAAAAACACCGGATTGAAGATGTCGCAACCCCTGAGGGTTACCATCGTGATCCTGCTTTAGTTCAAAACTTTTATAATCAACGTCGTAAACAATTAGAGAGTGGTACGGTTTCTCCTAATGCCGCTCATCAAGCACTTTCACGGCTGGAAAAAGAGCTCGACGGTAAAGTAACTGTTGTTACGCAAAATATTGATAATCTGCATGAAGCTGCGGGCAGTAAAAATATTATTCACATGCATGGTGAATTACTCAAAGCTCAATGTAGCCAAACAGGTCAAACGGTTGAGTGGCAGGGTGATATTGCATTAAACGATCATTGTCACTGTTGTCAAATGCCATCACCAATGCGTCCAAATGTGGTTTGGTTCGGTGAAATGCCCATCGGTATGGACAGAATTCACGATGCGTTGCTAGAGGCTGATCTATTTATCTCAATTGGTACTTCAGGTGCTGTATATCCTGCTGCAGGTTTTGTACATGAAGCCGCGATGCATGGTGCTCATACAATCGAGCTGAACTTAGAACCTAGTGAAGTTGAAAGTGAGTTTGCTGAAAAACGTTACGGACCAGCCTCGGTGCTTGTACCGGAGTTTGTAAAAGAAATTCTGAGTTAATCATTACCCTATTTCAGAGCCAAAAGCCCACTTAGTAATTGCTAAGTGAGCTTTTTTATAAGTGCTGTATCTAGGTGCCTTTATTTCATTAGTGTGGTCTGGGAATACCATTTCCAGAGAAGCTCACTTTGACATTCTCGACTTGTGTTAGATCGATATTTTGCCAATTGTTTAGCTTAACCGTCCAAGAGCTGAATGGTGTGGGCATGAAATAGTTTAAGGCATAATCGGAAGCAATAGCACCACTCGTTATAAATCTAACTTGTGAGGTTTCGCTATCTTCTAAGTTGTAAATAACCTTACGTAATAATGGTGTTGCACTAAAAGAAAAAACGTCATCATTTCTTCTGTCCTGATAACTGCCACTAGAAAGCAAATCGATATTATATTGCCCTAAAGGCAGCTCTGTACCTTCAAAAATGACACTGATTTCATCTAACCTGACACGCTCGAAATCGGAAAAAATCTGAGCATCTAGATCTAGAGTAAAGTGTAAAACGCCATTTTCAATAAAATCGAGCAGCTTATCTGGGTTGTTAATGTTGTGAATAATTGAAAGAAAGTTTTGTGGGCGAGGGTAGAAGCGATCTAGGCTTGCTGACTCTTGCTCTCTCATAAATGCAAGATCTCTTGCATACTCTTCAAACGATTTGTTGAGTGCTGCAGAGACCGTACTTTCTTCTAGTGACCAATAATTATATGCAGCTTGATAATTCGCTATTGCAACAAACATAGGTTTTTTAAGATTGTTTAGCGCTCGATAAAAGGCATCTTCTAATGCATTAGCTGCTAAAGAGTCGTTTTCGATTGAAGTAATAAGCTCACCTATACGATCGACGCTACTGAGATTAACTTGTGATGATATTCTTAGATCTATTTGTCTTGATAGCTCTTGAGCGAGATTGATTTCTGTTGCAGTGATCGCTTTAGCTTGGGCTGCTAATCGCTCTAATTCTGCTAGGTACTCAACAGAGCCGCCTACACCAACTTTAATGAGAAAATTGAAATCAGCTCTAGCATCAATTAAGAACTCGTCCCAGACTAGGTTTGCCGCTTCTAAGTTAGGTACTGTATGTTGAAGGTTATTATAGAATTTAGCTATGTCTTCAACGGTAGTAATGTATTGAACATCTCGCGCAAACACATCTATTTCAGCCATGGCATCGTTAATCTGAGACTGCATCTTTGCAATTTTGTCTAACCTCTTTTTCAGTAAAACTAAATCTGTACCTAAGTCGGGTAGGGTGGCGACAAACTTGATTAATCCACTAGGGTCACCTCCCGCTGACCCTGCAATCGCAGTAGCACCATTTGCTATGGCACTCACGACATCAAATACAGCTTTAATAACGGCTCTGTCTTCATAAGTCTCTAGACCGGCTCTGAAAGCAATTTGTGCTTTTACGATATTAAGGTCTTGACCACGGTAATTCTCTAATTGTAAGTCGAGGGACTCTCTTAGTTGATGAACTTGGTTAACTGACCTATCAATAATTGCATATTCTGCATCGCTCGCAGCTTGTAGGTCTTGAAGCATGAACTCTGCAATTTGCTTTCGGTCAGAAAGTATAAGGCCTCTATCGATATAGTTTTGATATTTGTCTTCATAAGCTGCCATTGCATTAAGGTAACCAGAGTAGGTATATTCATAAAGATCATGACTTAACCCAGGTACGAATCCAGGGTTATTATAAGATAGCTGGAAAAATTGTTTCAAGTTAGACACTTGCAAATATAGTGGAACTAACTCCTGATTGTCATTTATTGTTTGAGGTAGAAATCGTAATACGCGTTCGATCCAGTTTAGCATGGTCAAACTTAGTTCAGGGGCAGTGTCATAGATTGAAGCTGCCATATCAAATGTATTACTGAATACATCGATATAGGGTTCGCTTTCGACTTGTATAAAGCTGTCTATATCTTCATTGATGATGAGCTTATTATAAGCACCATTATTTACCACATAAACCTCACCGAAACCAACGTTGACTGGTTCTACGATATCAAACTCGTAGCCAAGTGGCAGTAAAGTGATGATATTTATATTGGCTTCCACATTTTCAGTAAAAACACCAAGTGATACAGTGTTTGCGCTTCTTGCATCAATATTTAATGTGGCAATAGCATCACCAATAATATTTCTAGCAAAAATAAATACTCTCT